>CAZXKS010000021.1:0-16667 GCA_964641265.1 uncultured Methanosarcinales archaeon
ACAAAAAAGTATCTGTTAGCAACCGGGTCAATAATATCACGATTGTGAGCTTCCAAACTCTTGAAAAAATCATCCTTTGGAACAGTCTTGTCATTCAAGCCAACGCCCATATCCATAGCAAACCTCTGGAAAGCACCAGGCTGGAAACCCCTTCTTCTCAAAGCTGCCAAAAACGGCAAGCGAATATCATCCCAGTCATCATATTCGCCCCTCTCAATAGCCGCTTTTGTCTTTCGCTTGCTAACCTCAATGCCCTCAAAGTTGATTTTTCCGATATACGAATGAGTGGGAGCCTTCCAACCGAAGAAATCATAGATGTGCTGTTGTCGTTTCGCATTATCCACGTGGTCCTTGCCACGAATCGTGTGTGTGACGCCCAGCTCGTGGTCGTCAATGGAAACCGCGAAGTTCATCAATGGCCAAACCTTATACTTGTCCTTTGTCCTCGGGTGAACGTTATGGTTAATCCTTAATGCAGGCCAATCACGCATGGCAGGATTAGGATCATTCATGTCCGTTTTAATTCTTACAACAGCAGCGCCAGGCTCATACTCAACAAACATCTTATCCCAACGCAACAAGTGTTCCTTAACCAGCAAATCACGGCACGGACACGCCTGCTTTTTCAATGACAAATTACGAAACATGTCAGAAGAACACGTGCAGACGTACGCCTTTCCCTTGCTGACCAATTGCTCAGCATAATCATAATACGTTTCCATCCTGTCGCTCTGGTAAAAAATCTGGGAAATTCGGTTGTCAGTCAGCCAGTTCAGGTCTTCTTCATCCATCTTGTAAGCAGGCACGTAAATCTCTTCAGGATTAGTATCCTCAATACGCAAAATAAGCTTGCCGTCATACTCCTTGCAGTACAGATGACTCAATGAAAACACAATCGCGTGGCCAATATGCAAAGGACCGCTTGGAGAGGGAGCTAGGCGCATCACAATCTTACCCTTCTCTAAATTGGGCAAAGGCTTCAGCTTTTTTTCCTCAACAACCTTCTTTTCTTCCAAAAGTTCAGGAGCAATCTTTTGCAATTCTGCAATTTGCTCAGCTACAGACATCAAACGAACTTCATCACAAACCTTCTTAATCTCAGGAGAAAGTTTTTTGAGTTCAGCTTTTAACTCAGGACGCTCAAAAATAATCTTGGCTATAACAGAACCCATGTTAGGAACACCATTATACCTGCGGGCGTTGTCCAAAGCATACTTGCGAATACTCTTTTTTAGCTCTTCGTCCATACCCTAAAGAAGTAAGTAGTCAGTATTTAAAATTACTGTACTATAATCTTCCCACGCGCCATATCCATAGAACAATGGAACCTGAAAGTGCCTGCTTCATTTGGCATCAATTCAATCACTGCAGACGATCCAGGCCCCACAATCTTCCTAATCTTGAAATCAGGAATCACAATCTCGCTGGCACAACCGGCAGTTTCCTCAGCGTTCACATTAATCTTCAATGTTACGCCCTTCTTAGCAACAATTACGTTTGGTGAATAAGCCGAATTAGCAATAGTGAGGTCAACCTCTTGATAACCATCCTTCTGCACTGCCTCTTCACGAACTTCCTGCGATGCCTGCTGCAAATATGCGGGCAGTTTAATATCACTATAACTTGAAGGCGCAGGCGCGGCAGAAACATCAGTAATGCTAAACGACAAAAAGACACTCGCGCCCAGCAAAACAATACACGCAAGCGCCCACCACGTGACAAAACCATTAGACAGCTTGGCAGCTTCCTTTGCCTTCACACCAACGCAACAACTCACCCCACAATGCACGGCATAAGAAAAGCCAAGCATTGTTAACAAGAAAATAAAAGTGAAAAATGGCAGGAATATGTCAACATTAAACGGCCTCATCATCTGGCCAAGCATTGCTCCCATCATGCCACCCATCGGACCTGCCATAACGCCTTCCATAACGCCCAAATGGCCGCCCAATCGACCAAGCGGCATGCCAAATGCCAAGCCAACAATACTTCCAACAATCGTCCCAACCAAGAAATTACCTGTAGGAATCAAAAACAGCGTGGCAGTCAACAAGCCAGCCATCATGCCAAAAGTCATCCCAACCATCATGCCATGCATTTCATCAATAAACTTTCTCCGCTTCCACACATACGAAGTAGTAGCTACCAGCACGACAAAAAGCAAAACATACATTATAAGATAAGAATTCATATTCACCACTCAACTTTCTGCTTCGCAGTCTTCAAGTAATAGCTTGTTTTCTGTGTTTTTACCGCAAACGCATCAGCAGCACATTCCTCGCGCTCAACAGACGAAGAAGAAAACCACGCAATCGGCGAAAATGCACGGACAAAATGAGTGCTAAACTTGCCCCATGACGAACGAGACTTAACATGGCATAATTCATGCAGCAATACTGCTTCAAGTTCTTTCTTTGTCAGCAGGTCAAACATACCAACAGAAATGAAAATCCTTCTGCCAACAGTAAAGGCAACAGGCTTTGCCTTGTCCATCAAAAACAATTCAGCCTTTATACCAGTCAATCTGCACAATTCCCTGAAGAGTCTTGGTGAAAACGGCTTTGCAACCAACCTATACAAACGCGGAATCAAGAGATAACCGGCAATAAAAGAAAACGCCATGGCCGGCGGAACAATATAAATAACAAATTTGGCAAGCAAGGCAGTACACCAAGACAACAAGCCCTTAACAACACTCAAACTGCAGTTAATGGACAAAGCGAAATAAAACAACGGCGTCAAAACGAAGAATAAATGAGCATAAAGCAAAGATGGTTTGTTATATTTCTTCCACGCCAGCAAAGCACCAATGCTGAATAGTATTGAAACCACTACAAACAACATTTTCGCAGGGTCAGTTGCAAACGCAGCGGCACTGGACAAAATCATAGTTTACCTCTTTCTAAATCTATCATTAAAGTATGAAACAGCAGTAGAGCCAAATGTGTCTATTAAATTGTTCACCGTCTTCTCAACAACAGACTTCTCAAACGCGCTCTTGTCCTGCGCCGGATAGTAAATATATCGAACGCCGCCACGCGCGGTCTCAATCTTTCGTGCAACAATGCCATTATCATGCAAACGGTCAAGGATAACAGCAACAGAACTTAATGCAACTTTTTTACCATTCAATTTGGTGTGAATTTCACGCACTCGCATCTTCTTGTCAGGCCAGAGCACCTTCAATACATTCTTCTCAAGCGGACTCAACAGCGAATCAAACTCAGCAACTTTTTCTTTCATGAAAGATATTAAATCCGCCATCTTTAAATACTTTACGCATGTTGTAACGGTTTAATGAAAAAAACACTATTCATGATTCTGATGGTTTTAACAGCATGTGCTGCGCCAGCACCAGAGCATGGAGCAGTACACACTGCAACAAAAATCATGAAAGTGCACGCAGACAAAGACGAGCTTAAACTGCATGACTTCACAATCTCCTTTGAACGCCCAACGGCAGAAGTTGGAAAAGAAGCACAATTAAAATTCACCCTGCACAAAAACGGCAACCCAATGGAACTCGAACTTCTCCACGAAAGACCCGGGCACCTCATACTTGTACGCAACGATCTCACATACTTCGACCATCTACACCCAGAATACAATAACGGCATCTTTACTACCGCTAAAACATTCATTGCACCAGGGGAATACCGTCTCTGGCTCGAATTTACCGACGGCACGCTGGAGCACATCATTGATTACACGCTTAATGTAACTGGCACACAAGAAATGCCAGAACCAGACACATTAAACGGACTAACCGTTGAACTGAAAACCAGCGAACTACAGCAAGACAAGCCAGCGTACCTAAACTTTGCTGTCACAGAGGAAGACAAGCCAGTCTCAATCACGGAAAAACTGCTCGGAGCAGACGCGCACTTAATCATAATAAGCAACACGCTAGACAAGTTTGAACACCTGCATGATGAAACCGGAGACAAAGACAATCTCCTGGCATTTAGCTACACACCGGAAAGCTCCGGCAATTACACGGCCTGGGTGGAATTTGTTAACAATGGAAAAGAGCACACGGCTGACTTTGAAATACCCATTCACAAATCTTAAAAAATGAAAACAACACTTGCTTTAATCTGCCTGTTGCTAATCAGCTGCACAGCAGAGCAGCTAACTCAAGAGAACCAAGCTTATAAAGAATATTGCTTATCACAAAACGGAGCCTGGATGAAAATGTCAGAGCTAAAAGATGGTGTTCCAACAGGAAAAACATGCTATGGCTGCATGCCAGATGAGAAAAATCACATTTGTACACAACAAGAATATGAGGAATTCATGAAATGAGAAAGGTGCTGTTGCTTTTGGTTGCATTGATGCTCATCGGCACAGTTGCAGCACTCGAATTCCCACCCGGAGCACAAAAAGTCCTCGAATATGAAAAACAAGTAGCGCTGGCAGTTACGCTTCTAATCGCATTCATCGGAGGCATACTCACATTCACCTCGCCCTGCGGGTTTGCAGTCATCCCGACATTCTTTGCATACCTGTTCAAAGAAAGAAAACGGGCAATGTTCATGACAGCAACATTCTCACTAGGCATGACCCTGGCGTTCATCATCTTTGGAATCATAGCAGGACTGGTTGGCAACTTCTTCAACCAGTACAAAGAAGTATTCGCCATGATTTCAGGCGCACTACTTCTCCTCTTCGGCATAATGCTGATATTTAACAAAGGCTTCTCACTCTTCGACTTTCGCGTCAAACACAAACCAAACCACGGCTGGGGCGTCTTCTTCCTAGGATTCTTCTTCGCAATAGGCTGGAGTCCATGTGTAGGACCAATACTCGCAGGAGTTATTGTCCTCTCATCAACAGCAGGAAGCGTGGCAAAATCAGTTCTCTTATTTGCTGTCTACTCACTCGGCGTCGCACTCCCATTGCTGATTGTTTCATACTTCTCAGACAAATATGATGTGGCGAAATGGTTCACCAGCAGGCACATTGAGTTCGGCCTGTTTGGCAAGAAAGTCCATACGCACCTCTACGGCATTATCGGTGGCATTCTGCTAATCATTCTCGGCATAATAATGATTTGGGACAAGGGCACCAGAGTATTCATGAAAGAAATCCCCAAATATCTCCCCTGGAGCATGACATTCTTCACTGACATGAATGAGCGGCTAGTGCAGTCATCATTTTTCACGTCAACAACAGCAAATCTAATCGGAGTTGTTTTAGTTTTAATCATTTTGTTCATAATGTGGAAAGCTATACGCCACCATAACAAATAATATAAACCACCACTAGAAAACAAAACACAATGGAAGGAGAAAAAGAAATTTTAGGAGCGCTCTCAAGACACGAAAAAAGAGAATTCCAAAGAAAAGAACGAGAAGAAGCACGTTCAGAGCATGACGTTCAGCAAGAACTAAAACAAAGAAAGAAAAACTATCTTTGGATAGCGATAACTATAATTTGCCTGATTGCATTCGCAGGAGTCGTAGGATGGCTTTACACAAACAAACCAGAAATGTACACAGACAGAGAAGTACACTGGCACGCAACAGTCGATGTAACAATCTGCGGAAAACACGTTGATTTACCATGCAACATAGAAACCTCAGGCACAGTACACGGCAAAAACTTCTGTGGTAAAACTCTGATGCACCACCATTATGATAATGTTATACACATCGAGGGAATAATCCAAAAGAAAGAAGACATAGCGCTAGGAAGATTCTTTGATACGGTTGGCATTCCATTTGACAAAGACAAAATAATGGACAAGAAAAATGGAGACCTATGCGACGGAAAGCCCGGCGTACTCAAGATGTCCGTCAACGACCAGCCAAGAGAAGATTTCAGAGATTACATACCATTGGCAGCGGAAGACGCAAGGAAACAAGTCATAAAGCTCGTATTCGAGCCCGAGGCTGGAGCAAATAGTACGCAAAGTTCGTAAAGTTTTTATACTGAAAGCTTTTCAAACACTGTAAAGGTAAGGTGATGCAACATGACAAAACACGAAAAAGACGATGAGGTCAGCAGCTCAACAGTATGGATAATTGCGATTGCTGCAGTTCTAATACTGTTCAACCAAATACAACTATTCCAGCTGAATAGCATGCTTGGCACGCCCTTAATCTCATTCGGCAGCACATTCACATCAGTCAAAACACTCTCTTCAGGCGACCTCAAAGACGTCGACATTAACAACATCAAAAGCACTGCACAATCAGTCGCGGCAGTGTATGACCTTGATGGAAAAGACGCACAAGGAGTCATAGACACGATGATTCCAAAAGGGCAGCCAGAATACGGCAAAGAAATAGGAATAAGCTATGATGATCCAGTAACTGCACTAAATTTCCTTGCAAAAAAATTATACCCGGCACTCAAACAAGATGTTCAAACAAACAAGCCAGAAGTCTGGAAGAGATATATTGACTTTGCAACAAAGCCAGTGGGAGTCAGCTGCGAGCACTGCTGCGGCGTAGGGCCAGTAAGCATAACAGCAGAAGGCAAACAGACTTGCGGCTGCGCCCACAACCCAGCCATACACGCAATCGTTCTCCAACTGATGTCAAGCACAGACCTGACTGACGCTGAAATCCTCAGAGAAGTCATGCGATGGAAAGCACTCTGGTTCCCCAAAAACATGGTCCAACTAGGGGTATCATTGGCAGGCGGAGATGAAAGCGTCCTTAAAGATGTACCAAACCAAGTAGGCGGATGTTAAACTTACGGAGGAGATGTAAATGAACAAAAACATGGTTATTGCAATTGTGCTAGGCGCACTCGTACTTATCGCAGGCGTCCAAGCATTCCAGCTGTTTTCACTGAAAACAAAGCTGGCAAGCGGAGAAATTGGAACAAGCACATCAGTACAGTCAGGCGGCTCAGGAAGCTCGCCACAACTGCCAAGCAGCCTGCAAAACCTGCCATCACAAGTAGGCGGTTGTTGACTAATTCTTTTTTTTCTTTATTTTCGACACCATTTCGGGATTAATTTAATGTAGGTGTCAAGGCAAAAGCATAAATATCAGTTGTTCTCCGTGCGACATAAGGGGGATACACATGAAGAAACACACACTTGCAAACTTTAACACATACCTAGTAGTTGCGCTAGTAATAATATTGGCCGTAAGCCTTTACTTCACGCTTTCAGTACCAATAACAAAAAAAGAAGCAGCAAAAGTCATACCGCCACGCGAAATAACACTAACAGTTCTAGGAAGCGATTGTGAAGACTGCTTCAATATCAGCACAGCAATAGATTTCCTAAAACAACAAAAAGACATCAATATTACAGAAGTCAAAGAAATAAGCATAGAAGAATCAACAGAGATGGTCGGAAAATACAACATAACAAGACTACCAGCACTTCTGATAACGGGAAACATAAGCAACCTCACGATACCAAACTTTGATGCAAAAGAAGATGCGCTAATGTTTGACAAAGCACCAGCACCATACTACGACGTTGCTGAAAAACGAGTCAAAGGAAAAGTAACACTAGTAATGCTAGAAGACAAGTCATGCAAAGAATGCTTCAATATGAGCCTCATTGTGGACCAATTAAAACAAGTTGGCATCAAAATGACGAGCGAGCAAACAATAGAAGCAGACAGCATAGAAGGAAAAGGCCTAATTGACAAGTACAAAATAGAAAGAATACCAACGCTAATATTCAACAAAGAAGCACTAGAGTATGAAGTTGTCAAACAAGTATGGGAACAAGTCGGCACAGAAGAAAGCGACGGCAAACTCGTGCTAAGACTAGTAAACCCGCCATATGTGAACGTCAGCACGGGCAAGACAGAAGGCCTAGTAGACATCACATACTTGATAGATGAAAGCTGCGAAGAATGCTACAACGGAAGCGTCTTTGGAGAATTGATGGAAGGCAGTTTCAACTTATACTTCAAAAAACACGAGTCTTTGGACGTAACAAGCACAAAAGGCAAAGTCCTCGTAAAGAAATACAACATAACACTCGTACCAACAGCAGTCCTATCAAAAGAAGCAAACGCGTATCCAAACTTCGCAAAATCCTGGGAACAAGTAGGAACACGAGAAAAAGACGGCATGTTTGTCTTTAGAAAAATCTCGCTGCTAGAAGGCTTCTTCGAACAAACAGGCGAAAAACTAGTGTACAAAGACCTAAGCACAGGAGAACTCGTAGGAGCAGGAAACAGCTCAGTTTCAATAGAAGAGCCAGAGATAGAACCACCTTCAGAAGAAAGTTAAATTTTTTTTATTCAACAAACTTTGATCAAAGCGCTCCTTATTCGGCTTCGAGAAGCATTCGATTCATGCTCGCGTTGCTCGCATGTTAATTACTCTTCTCTCAACCTCATAATGTAATGTCGCGCACAACAGGTCTAGAAACTATGTTTAATTCGCTCTTAGTTTTATTCAATTTCTCTCAAGATTTCATCAGCAGCCTGCGTGGAATCCATAGCAACAGAAGCCTTGCCACAATACGGGCAGAGACTGGGCTGGTAATTCCTAGTAAACTTCCAATTGCACGCACCGCAACGATACTTAGCTTTCATGCCCCTTCACCAATTTTTACTAAGAGTCCCTTATCGATTAGAGTATTTAAATTTTATTGTGCTGATACATAAGATTTATCAAGTGATAATTCCAACAAGCATATATGAGGGCGTGGATAGCATTCGGAATTCTTGTCATCATCATATTAACAATTAATTATGCTGGCGCGATATTCTCAAACGGAAACTGCCCCAAAAAGGTGTATGGCACAAACAATGCCAATACGATCAAGTATTTTTCATCACCACTATGCCTAGCATGCTGGATACAAAAAAAAGAAATTGAAACAGTCACAGCCGAAATGGGAGACAAATTCCTGCTGGAAGAATACGATGCGGACTTCTGCAGAGAAGCAGCAGCACCACATTACATAAGAGGAGTACCGGCATTCATGAAAGGAGACAAAATCACTTATGGCCTGCAAAGCGAGGAAGCACTAAAGGAGATGATAGCATGAAGTACAACATACTACTTGTTGCGCTCTGCCTAGGAATACTGATAGGGCTAACGATATTTGTGCAACCAGAAACACTCACAATAACAGGGAAAGCAACAATAAACTGCTACGTTGAAAACGAATTATGCGAATGCAATGAGAAAGAATGTGTTTGCGGGAATAAAACAGTTCCGGCAGAATATTGCAAAAATAATTAACGCCTTGTCAATCGAGTACAAGCCCTAAGAGCTCTAATCAACTTAAGCCCATCAGAACACCAACTGCTGTATAACGGCATATCGGGGGTGCAATAACCACCTTCAACAAAACGCAAATCAAAAATTCTTTGGCCATTGTGCTGAATTCCGCTCAAATATTCAAAACCTTCACGAGAAGTTTCAACACCAACCGTGGGCTGCTGCGCATGCGCAGCACGCAAAGGCGTCAAATAAGATTGTATAAGCTTTGCGCGCTCAGCTTTGGACATTGCCTCAAACTGCTCATAATTCAAACCAAGTTGTAAAAGTCCCCTGTTCAATGTGGAACGCTCTTTCTCAAGAATTGTGCTATTCCGCGAAGCCAAACAGCTCAAAATGCTGGTTTGTACAACAACCTCCATTTTTCTGCCTATCCTCTTCCATTCACGATCTTGCCTAACAACATCAAGTAAAGAAGAACAGACAGCGTCCAAACCATCAGTTATAATGAAAGGGACACCGTCTTTTGTGACTGTGAGCGCACCGATTCCAGGCTGCAAACAAAGCGTTCCTAACTGATATTGTTCTGGTCCGTTTAGAACGACGTGATCCCTTCTAGGCTCATATTCTTCGACCACAGAAAGCCTATACCTTTTATCTGGTGGCTGCCCATAAGGATTGCTAGCGCGATCACCTAGTTGAAGAAGCCTTTCCCCCGATGTAAGCCCTCTCATAATGTTATTTAAATATAAAGGAGTATAAATACCTTTCGATTTATTTTAACTAGGAAGTAGTAAAAATCCGTAAACTTTACGGCTTACAAAACATACTGGAAAACTTTTCCTTTGGCCAGACTTTCCAATTTAACGGCAGCATCAGGCGCGGCGGACTTAATAACCTCTGAAATTGGACCTATGAGCGTGCCTTTGATGGATTTTAAAAAATCATTGTAGGTTAAAACTCCGCCTTCCAGAACCGCATCACGGACTGCTGCGAAACGCTTAGCAATAAACTCCAAATTAACAATAAACTCCTCGCCCAAACCTTGCTGCCTAGCATAAGTCATGCCAATTTTAGCATCCGAACGAGCACCAGCAAGTGCTTGAATGATGTCTGTTTTTTCTTTCTCAGAGATGTTAGCCGTCAAAGTCTTATTTTCGGCCAGGACCAAAAGATTCTCAACCCAAACAACAATTTCGCCATAAATTTCTTCAGGAGCAGAAATGCCCTGGGTTATTTTGTCAACAATTGTCATAAAAAGCAATTGATATCAGAAGTTCTTATACTTTTCTATCTCCACAACAAAGTTTAAATAGTGCTGAACAGGAACATGCACCAATGAAAACAGAATACATCTTTTACACTGTTGGAATCATCTTCATGATTGCTGCAGTGCTATATTTCACATGGGACTACCTTTTCCAACTCGCGCGCTCGCTAAAAATAGTAACACTCGGCCTGCTAACAATGTTCTTCTACTTCACAGCAAACCATCTAAGAGAGCGTGATTTCTAATGCCATCAACATGGGCGCCAATGGTATTCTGGGTCTTGCTAGTTCCATTACTAATTGTAATGCTGGTAGTTTATCTAAGAAGCAAAAAATTCTATCGCCTAGTGTACATACTAAGTGTGTTCTCATACGCAATGCTAGTCATGTACTGGATTGATGCTTACAGACTAGGAAGAAACGCAGTCGTAGGACTGCTTGTAGCATCCTCACTTTTGATGATACTAATAGGATACATGATGCACAAACACGTGGCAGAAAAAATAGGCGGCAAAAATGTAAAAATGGCGGCGATTTGCATGATAATAATCACGATAATCGTTACATTAAGCGCAGCGCCAATCGGATGGACAATAACAAAAAACGCAGTAGCATCAGTAAGACTAAGCGAAGTTTACAGAGTACTGCAAGAAGGACAACCAGACTACGGGCCAGGACCAGGAGTGCCATTATACACGATAACAGTAACGAACAGTTTCATACCAAGACAATATGAACTACCACAAGCAAATGCTTGCTTGTACAACAGCGGGCTAAGGGCAGCAACAGACTTGCCAGTACAATGGGACGTGGCAGAAAAACCATCAGACTTCGGACCACACCTCAACACAGTAGAGCTAGGAAAAGAAACAAGAACAGTCACGCTCAAAGCAATGCCATACATCCGATGGAAAGCACCTCCAGGCGTTCCACGGCCAGCAGAACCAGCACCAAAAGAACAAGAATTAGAAGTTTACGACCAATTACTGCTTTTCTTACAAGAAGGAAGAGTTAGCGAGTACGTAGGCTGCTACAACCTACAACCAGAACACTTTGCAAGAGCGATTAAGATTTCAATCGCCCAAAACTAATCTTGCATCAACCGCTTTGCCTTCCTTGTCATTGATGAAGAATGGGTTAACATCCAACTCCTCAATATTAGGAATCTTCTCAGGCAGTTTAGAAATTTTAACCATCGCATCAATCAAAGCCCGTTGGTTAACAGGCTTTTGACCACGAATGCCCTGCAGCAAAGATTTGCCTTTTAATTCATCAAGCATCTGCTCAGCATCCCTGCTGGTTATCGGGCAAACACGAAAAGCAACGTCTTTGTAAACCTCGACGAAAATACCGCCAATGCCTGCCAACAAAACATGGCCAAAAGCAGGATCATTCTTAAGACCGAGAAACATCTCAACACCAGAACAATGCTCCTGAACCAAAACCTTGCCAAGCTCAAGAAAAGAACTGGCAGTTTCACGCAATTCGTCAAGAGAATGAACGACCTTAACACCGCCAGCCTCCGTTTTATGAATAACTTTTGGAGAAACAAGCTTTAGAACAACGGGAAAACCATAACCTTTGGCAAGACGCTCGGCCTCCTTCAAAGAAGCAGTAACATGATGTTTGGCAACAGGAATGTTCAACCTGCTTAAAGATTCATCAACAGTAAAAATCACCGCACATCACCCGGAACCCTGCGCAAGAAGAACAAGCCAATAGAGAAAAAAATCAGCAAAGAAATCAAGGCAGCTTGGTAGCTAACAAACCTTGCCAACGCGCCAAAAACAATCGGGCCAAAAACTCCAGAAAACTTATTAGTCAACTCCAAAAAACCAAAAAACTGGCCAACCTTAGCACGAGAAACCATCTCCAACAACTTAGGCCTTTGAGCAGTCCAAACAGTACCCAAAGCAGCACCACCAAGAACACCAGCAATTATGAACATAGTCAAATTAGTAACGAAATAAAGCAGGCCAATCACGGCAATCCAGGCAAAACCAGCCCAAATAAGAACCCTCTTAGCACCATAACGATCAACCCATCTTCCAGAAAGAAAACTACCAGCAACCGCGCCAAAAGACTGAATTGTGTACACAACAAAAAAAGCTTTCACCGACAAATTAATCTGCTGACGGGCAAACAAGAAAAGAAAGACAATAACAGCGTTGATGGCATTGGCATAAAAGAACATTGACAAAAGAAAAACAAAGAAAGACTTGTTCTTTCCAGCAGTTTTCAAAGTGTACTTAACACTCCTAAAACTATCAAGAACATGCATTGCAACTGTGCGCTTATTCTTTGCCGATTTAGGTTCATGAATGCCAAAAAAGGTGAAAAGCGAGAAAACAAAAAACATGATGGCAGTAGCAGCAAAAATAGCTCTAGCACCCTCAACAGTCTCCCAGCCAAGCCTGGACAAAATGATGGCAGCAATACTTAAAGAAATCAAAGTACCAAAATAACCCATGCCAGTGCCGATGCCAGACACATTGCCCAGCTCGGAACGCTTAGCAATCTTAGGCAACAAGGCATTATAGGTCGTTAGGGCAGCATGATATGTGAAATTTGCAAAAAAACCAGCAGCCAAAGCCCAATACAACGAAACTTGCGCAACAAGCCAAGTAAGAATACAACAAACAATGGTGAAAAAGATGATGAAAGGCATACGCCTACCGATAGCATCGCTCCAAGCACCAATTATTGGAACTATGATGCCAACAGCCAACATGCTCAAGCCAAAAACAAGGCCGATCTGGAACTCATTACCGCCCAAGAACTGTTTAACATAAAACGGGAAAAAGAAAGTCACGAACAAAGCAGAGAAAATAGTGTTCGCTAAGTCATACATGCCCCAAGCAAACACCTTTTTGTTCATAGCAACAATATTTATTATGCCGTTTTTAAATGTTGCTTACCAAACCTTTTTATATGATCAGAATACAAATAGTTCAGAAAAAGAGGTCAACAATGGTGTACTTATTCAGCAAACTAATAGTGTGGCCAATACTCTCACTATTCATCAAAAAAATAGAGGGCTTGGAGAATCTGCCGGACAAACCATTCATTCTAGTATCAAACCATTCAAGCTACATAGATGGGGTTTTGTTAATATTTCTAACAGCATGGTACAAAAACAAACAACTAAGCTGTTTTGCAACAAACGAAAAATTCCTAGGACCATTCTGGGACGCGCTCTTCAACCATTTCGGAGCCATCAGAGTGAATGGAAGCGTAAACAAAGCACTAAAAGCAATAAAACAAGGCAAATGCCTAGGACTATTCCCAGAAGCAGGAAGAACAGCCACAGGAAGAGTACAAAAAGTCACACGCGCAGGAGCCGGAGTACTGGCGCTGCTCAGCAAAGCACCAGTAGTTCCAATAGGCATGAACACCTATTACTTCTGGAACAGACACGAATTAATACCCAACTTCAAACAAAACATCAAAATAATAATAGGAAAGCCAATGCAGTTTAAAGGCAAAGCCACAAAACAAGCAACCAAAAAAGTCACACAAACAATCATGAAAGAGGTGAAAAAACTTGCGAGAATATCTCACGCTAGATGAACTGCAAAAATTTAGCTTTGAAAAAATAGAAAGACTGCAAAATTTAAGGTTCAGAGCAACATGCAGATACATGCTGCCATACACGCCATTCTACAAAAAAATGTTCAAGGATTATGGCGTGGACCCCTTTTCGCTAAAAACAATAGAAGACTGGAAAAACAAAGGACTGCCGCTAATCAAAAAGAAAACTTACATGAAAAACCCACTAGACTTTGTTGTAAAACCAGACACCAAAACAATATTCACAGACTACATAGCATACCTGGACAACCAAGACGAGTACGGAAGCGCGATAGACATGCTATTTTCGGCAAACAAAAAAGAAATACTGAAAAATTACTACTCCCCAAAAATGCTCATCTTCTCAGGAGGAACAGAAAGCGGAACGCCAACACCAGTTTTATTGACTGGAGCACAAAAGTTTGGCACGCTAATGAAAATCCTGAAGATAATCGGCGAGCTACTACTGGAAAGAATCAAAGTGGGAAAAACAACAGGAATGAACTTGTTTCCGTATGCACCGCATTTAGGCTGGCACGCAGTACACCACGCTTTGGATATAAATGCGGATTTGAACTTATGCACGGCAGCAGGAGGAGCCATGCCGTCAGAAAGATTAGTTGCACTGGCAGACAAAGCAAAGCCAAACATAATCTGCGGAATGAGCGACTATTTACGCAATAGATGGCTGCCACTGGCAATTGAAAGAAAAATAACGCTGCCAGAAGAAGTCATATTCATCAACGGCGCACAAAAAATGCACGACGCAGAAAGAGAAAAAATAGCACGGCTAGCAAGAAAAGTAGGCGTGAGAAAAGCAATCGTTCTCGATTTATACGGCGCGAGCGAGCTAAAAGAAGCATTACTACCAGAATGCAAGCCAGGCTCAGGCTACCATCACATCGCACCACTCAGCACAATAATAAAAACAGTCTCGGCAAACCACGCCACAGAAGAAGTAATAGACGAATGGGACTTCACCTCACACGGAGGCTACGCAGCAAGCTGGAACACGGACGGAGCAGGAACACTACTAGCAGGATACTTTATTGGGGACAATTATGAAAAAATTGTCAACACCCGATGCTCCCACTGCCAACTAAACGTCACACGCATTTACGAAATAAACAGAATAAGAGAAGTAGAAGCACAAATGAAGTTGACAGGCATAGTTGAAGAGAAAGTAAAAGGAACAAGAGTAAACTTAGTGGCAATCAGGGATGCCGCGTTACAATTAAAAGAAGTAAAAGAAGCGCAAGTGTATCTGAACAGGAAAAAAGGAATACTTGAATTAAGATTCATATCAGACGTGCCTACTAAAGCAAAGCAAAAACTAGAAAAAATCTTCGCAGGAGCAGAAATAAGGCCCAAAATCATTTCAAGCACGCTACAAAAACTACAAGGAGAAAAAATAAAATTCGAGGGAATAAAAGTAGAATGAACCTCGACCCATTCTTCCACGCAAAAAGCATAGCAGTCATAGGAGCAAGCAGAGAACCAGGCAAAATAGGAAACACAATACTAAAACAACTAATGGGAAGAGACTTCAAGCTATACCCGATTAATCCACACGCAGACAAAATTCTAGGACTAAAATGCTATGCAAGCGTAATACAAATACCGGCAAAAGTAGAACTAGCAGTCATCGCAACACCAGCAGAAACAGTGCCAGGCATACTAGACCAATGCGGAAAAAAAGGAATACAACACGTCGTGATAATAAGCGCAGGATTCAAAGAAATAGGCAACATGAAACTAGAAAAAGAATTACTGGACAAGCTAAAAGGCAACAAAATAGCATGCATAGGGCCCAATTGTTTGGGGATATTTGATGCGCACACCCACATGGACATGCTCTTCCTGCCAAAAGAAAGAATGAAAAGACCAAAAGCAGGCATAATATCATTCATCAGCCAATCAGGTGCAACAGGAAGCGCAGTTCTCGACCTGGCAGCGCACGAGAACTACGGATTTGCAAAATTTATCAGCTATGGAAACGCTGCGAATGTTGATGAGAGTGACTTACTAGAATATCTTTCAAAGGATCCAGACACAAAAGTCATCTGCGCATACATAGAAGGAGTACATGATGGAAGAAAGTTTTTGGAAACTGCCAAGAAATGCAAAAAACCAGTAATCGTCATAAAAGGAGGAGTAACAGAAGAAGGAGGCAAAGCAGCAAAAAGCCACACAGGAGCACTCGCAGGAACAGCAGAAGTATATTACGGAGCGTTCAAACAAGCAAACCTCGTGATAGCGCACAAAATGGAAGAAATATTCGAGTTCGCAAAAATCTTTGAAAAACTAAAAGTAAAAACAAGCGGAGACAAGGTGCAAATTATAACCAACGGCGGAGGATACGGCATACTAACAACAGACTCGATTATCCATTACGGCTTAAGACTAGCACAGCCAGGCAAATCAATCAAAGAATTGCGGAAGAAGTTCCCGCCAACAGTAATTCTAGACAACCCAATCGACGTGCTAGGAGACGCAACAGTAGAAAGATACAAACTAGCACTAGAAGCAGCAGTCAAAGACACAAACAACGACAGCATAATACTAATTGCGCTAACACAAACACCATTATTAGACAACGAAGCACTCGTGCAAGTTGTCAAAGAAGCCTACGACAAATCACACAAACCAATAATACTAGTAACAACAGGAAGCGA
>CAZXKS010000022.1:0-1075 GCA_964641265.1 uncultured Methanosarcinales archaeon
TGTTCCATTCTTTTTGCGATTCTAAGGAGTTTTTGCTTGTTTGCTTTTGTTTTTTTGGCTTCTTTGTAAAGTTTCATCAATTTTTTCAAATCTTCTCTTAACGCTACAATTCTTTCTCGTTTTGTTTCGAATTTTTGTTTGACTTTTTCTTCGAGTTCTAGTATTCTTTTCTTTCTTGCTTCTTGTGTGTCCAAATATCGTGTTAGTTTGCTTTCCAGTCTCACAATTTTGTGTTTTAGTTCTCCGTGTACGCCTTCCTCACCTTTTTGGTGTCCTTGTATTTGTTTTTCTCTTTGTATTGCTTCTACTATGTGCCCTTCCAGCTCTTCTATGTGGCCGTGTATGTCTTTTGTGCTTAGTTTTTTGAGTTGTTTAATTGATAGTTCAACTTTTTTCCGCGAGATTTCTCTTTGCATTACTTTGTGTGTTGCGCGTGCTAAATAATACAGATAGAGTGGGCTTTTTGATCTGTCGATGAGCAGGTCACCAACGTCTAATGGTAGGCTCATATTCCGAATGTTCTTCTTCTTGGTGGTATTGGTGGCAGTGGCATTCCTGGTGGCACGCCCGGTGGCATTCGGCCTACTGGTGGTGCTTGTCTTGCCATCGCCATTGGCGGCATTGGTGGCAGTGGCATTTCCATCATCGGTCTTGGCGCTTCCATTGGTTCTGGCATTCTGCTGGGTGCCTCTTCTTTTGTTTCTTTTAGTTCTTTTACCATGTCTGCCAGTGCTAAAATTCCAGAAGCGATTTCAGAATTTTGTTCTAATATTTTGTTCATTTTTTCTAATAGCGGTCTCATCTTCTCAGTAAAGCTTAATCCGCCTTCTTCTACTCTTAGTTCGTGTGTTGCGTCTTCGAATATTGTTATGAGCTTGTCCAGCTTTGTGTTCAATTCCAATAGAGAAACCTGTAATCTTTTGCTTGGCGCTATCTCAAATTCCTTTAGTTTTGCTAGTTCTTCTTTCAGGTCTTCTATTTCTTTATGCGGGAGAAGTTCGTATTCTTCTTCTTCAGGAGCTTTATCTTCTGCCATTAGTAATCACCCTTTTTGAGCTATATATTCAATCACAGG
>CAZXKS010000022.1:1175-4457 GCA_964641265.1 uncultured Methanosarcinales archaeon
GGGGGCATTTGCGGAGCTGCTTTTCCGCCTGCTATCACGTCGTCTATGCGAAGTATCATCTGCGCCACTTCTGATGCTGAGCTTAGCGCTTGTGTTTTTATTTTCAACGGCTCTATGACTCCTGCTGCCCATGAGTCGACTACTTTTCCTTTGAAGACGTCAACGCCAAACCATTTTTGGTTTTTCTTGTCATGTGCTGCTTTCAGTTCAACGAGAATGTTTATTGGGTCCATGCCTGCATTTTCTGCCAGGGTTCGTGGGATGACTTCCAAAGCAGCTGCAAATGCCAGTACTGCCAGTTGCTCTCTTCCTGACAAGCCGTCTGCATACTTGCGGAGTCCTTTTGCTACTTCGATTTCTGGTGCTCCTGCTCCTGCAACAACTTTGCCGCTCATCAAGGCCGCTGCAACGTCACCTATAGCGTCCGTCATTGCCCTTTTCGCCTCGTCTACGACGTGCTCTGTTCCGCCTCTGACAAGCACTGTTACTGCCTTTGGATTCTTGCAGCCTATTACGAATGTCATTTCATCGCTTCCTATTTTCTTTTCTTCGATTATGCCGGCAGCGCCGAGGTCTTTTGAGCTTAAATCTCTTAGAGATGTAACAATTCTTGCTCCTGTGGCTCTTGCAAGTGCTTCCATGTCACTCTTCTTCACCCTTCTTGCCGCATAGATGTTCTTTTTCGCCAAGAAATGCTGTGCCATGTCGTCTATGCCTTTTTGGCAGAATACTGCATTTGCTCCTGATGCGACTATC
Source organism: uncultured Methanosarcinales archaeon (assembly GCA_964641265.1). Lineage (GTDB taxonomy): Archaea > Nanobdellota > Nanobdellia > Woesearchaeales > ARS49 > CABMGU01. The sequence goes on from CAZXKS010000022.1 coordinate 1,932, forward strand.
TTATCTACCATGTCGCTGAGCATTTTTTCTTCTTGTTGTAGGAATTCTTGCATTTGTAGCGGGTTTGTTATCTCTATTTTCGCGTCTATTTCTGTGTCTTTTATCTCAAGTGCTGAATCCAATAGTGCGATTTTGGGTTTTGATATCATTTTTGGCATTCCTGGGTGTACTGCTTCTTTTTCAAGAACTATTCCCTGAATTAGCTCTGTATTTTCAACAGCGCTTCCTGTTCTCTTCTCGAGTTTGATATTCTCTTTGTCAAAATGGTTATGTCCATCGTGGTAATCCATTACCATTCTTACAGCTGATACTGCAATAGTAGATAGTTTGTCTTTCGCGCTTTCTGCTCCTTTACCAGTTAAAGCAGTTTGTGCAATCTTTTGAAGAACGGCTACATTATCTGGTTTGACATCTTCTGCTATTTCGTTTAGTATTTCTTGTGCTTTTTGTTCTGCTAATCGATATCCTTTTGCAATAACTGTTGGGTGTACGTTTTGGTCAAGCAGTTCTTCTGCTCGTCTTAATAGTTCTCCTGCAATTATTACTGCTGTTGTTGTTCCGTCTCCAACTTCTGCTTCTTGTGTTTTTGCCACTTCCACTATCATTTTTGCGGCTGGATGTTCTATTTGCATTTCTTCAAGGATTGTGACTCCGTCGTTTGTGATTGTAATATTACCCATAGAATCTACTATCATTTTGTCCATTCCTTTTGGCCCTAGAGTTGTTCTTACAGTCTCTGCCACTAGTTTGGCCGCCATTATGTTGTTTCTTTGTGCAGTCTTTCCTGTAGTTCGTTGCGTGCCTTCTGGCAGTATGAATATTGGTTGTATTTCTCGATTTGCCATAATAACCCCCTAATAAGAGATTTCAGACGATAACCATTTAAAAAGCTTGCGCTCAATTGTGTGGTTGTTCAATCAGCGCCCGCTGCTGGGCGATTAGCACATCAATGGATTTCTTATCACCGAATGTCAGCTTTAGTTCTTCTGTTGCAATTAAACTTCCTGAGTTTGTCATTACTTCTGCTTGCAGGGTGAATGGCAAACCCTCCACTTCTTGAACGCCCCTTGCCAAACGTCTTTCTATTTTCTTTGCTATTCTTTTGGCATCAGTTGCAATGAGAATTTTGTCTTCCACATTTAATTCTCCCAATGGAAGGTAAAGTTTTACGTCATGGTATGTGTAAACTGGTACTAGTTTCGCAGCGTCCAATTTCACGGCAAGCTTGTCTTCATCTTTTTTATCTTTGTTTTCACGGTCGTAATTCCATATCGCGTTTGAGGTCAGCGCAATTGCTAGGTGTTCCAAGGCTTTTTTTCTTTGGCCTGTCGTAAATGGAGCGCTAGCTTCTTCCTCTTCTTTTGTAGCTAATGCTTGAGCAACAACCGTTACATCGCCATCTGTAAGCGAATATGGCATCGTGCTTACTTCGTCTTCCTTTATGGGTTTTAAGCTGACGGGCAGCACCAGGTTCGGAGATGACGTCGCGCGCATGCCATACGTCATCGTAGAAATGGCAACTGGCTCTTTTTGCCCTTTCATGCGCATGGCTACCTTTACATAATAGGTATTTCCATCTCTCGTGACGTCTGTTTGAGCATAACATTGGACTGTTGAATCAAATGGAATGAAGCGCTCAAAGTCAACGCGATGGTGTGTGCACTGCATTTGCGGTGCGGTGTTTGCCATTATCGAATCAGCATATTTTTGAAGAAGTCCTGACGTGTTGTAGCCATACGCTACCAATTCGTGTATTTTGTTGAAGTCCTGGGTCGCAATTCCGTAAGCTGCTGCCTTCTTATGCGTTATAGTATGCTCTCTTGCAGGAATAGATTCTTTTCTCACTACTGTGTCTATGCTCATTTGTCTTCACTCCCTAGACATAGTGGGTTTTGTGCCCGTTTATAAAGGTTTCGAGAAGCAATGCTCTCGAAACCCAGCCGAATTCGAAAAATTCGGCGCGATTTCCTAGACAAATGCTTAAATATGGTGACTTATTCTTGATTTTTATGATTATCAGCATTTCGGGCACTCCTGGCAGCGGTAAGTCGACTGTTGCAAAGGCTATAGCTAAGGAATTGAAGCTCAGGCATTATTCTGCTGGTGATTTTATGCGCGAGATGGCTTCTGAGCGTAAGATTTCCTTGTTGGAGCTTGGAAAGCTTGCTGAGAAAGACCCGTCTGTTGACCGTGAGGTTGATGAGCGCAACAAACTTCTTGCTGGCAAAGATAATTTTGTGGTTGATGCTAGGCTTGCTTTTCATTTTATTCCAAAGGCAATCAAGATTTTCTTGAAGGTTGACCCTAAGGTTGCTGCCAAGCGTATTTTCGGGGATATTCAGGCTAAGAAGCGTGCTGTGGAGAAAGGTTTTGGTTCTGAGGAGGAAGTGCTTGCCGGCATTATCAAACGTCAGCAGAATGAAGTTAAGCGTTATCAGAAGTATTATGGCGTTGATTATTTAGATGAAAGCCATTATGATTTTGTTCTTGATACAACTAGTTTGAATATTGAGCAGTCTATTCAGA
>CAZXKS010000022.1:4557-10285 GCA_964641265.1 uncultured Methanosarcinales archaeon
TATGAGTTGAAAGCCAGAAGGATTGTTACTGACAAGAAAGCGCAGGTTGAGGCTTTGTTGAAAGTGTTGCTTGGTGTTAAAGTTCCTGTTGATGTGAAGGAAAAGAAGGCAGCAATTACTTTCCCTTCAGAGCTTCCTGAACAGTTGGGAACTGAGTTAGGCAAGAAAATCGCTGAGTTGACTGGTTTGGAAGTTTCTTTTGACACCAAAAAAGAAGATAAGAAATAGAACTATATTCTTCTCTGACGTAATGCTTAAATAGTTCTTCAGTCTCTCTAAAATTGTAAAGGGGGAACATGGATTTCACTCAACCTAGTATTCAACAACCGCCGAAACAAGCTTCTAATGATCCGAAGTTGACTCAAAGGCATAGTACTACGAATCCTGTTGATACTGAGCTTGAAGAGCTTCTTTCTAAGCAGCGTGCCAGCATTAAGGTTGTTGGCTGTGGCGGTGGTGGTAATAACACCATTAATAGGATTTCTGAGGTTGGTGTTCATGGCGCTGAGACTATTGCTATTAACACTGATGCTCAGGACTTGCTTTACACTAATGCTGATAGGAAGATTTTGATTGGGCGCGAGGTTACTAAGGGATTGGGTGCTGGTTCTGATCCAAGAGTTGGTGAGGAAGCAGCTCGTGAGAACGAGCATGATATTAAGAATGCTTTCCAGGATGCTGACATGGTTTTCATTACTTGTGGTCTTGGTGGTGGTACTGGTACTGGCAGTGCTCCTGTTGTTGCTGAGACTGCCAAGAAGATGGGTGCTTTGACTGTTGCGATTGTTACAATGCCTTTTACCATGGAAGGCAACAGGCGTTATGAGAATGCTGTGATGGGCTTGGAGAAGTTGCAGCAATATGTTGATACTTTGATTGTTATTCCTAATGATAAGTTGTTGGAGCTTGCTCCTGATTTGCCTTTGCATACTGCTTTCAAGGTTGCTGATGAAATTTTGACTAATGCGGTTAAGGGTATTGCAGAATTAGTCACCAAGGCAGGCCTTGTTAATTTGGACTTTGCTGATATTAGAGCGGTAATGTCGAATGGTGGTGTTGCTTTGATTGGTGTTGGTGAGTCTGATTCTGAGAATAGGGCTGTTGAGGCTGTTGAAAAGGCGATTAATAATCCGTTGCTTGATGTTGATATTACTGGTGCTAGTGGTGCTTTGATTAATGTTGCTGGCAGCAAGGATTTGACTTTGAACGAGGCAAGAAAGGTCGTTGAAACCATCAGCGAGCGTTTGTCCGAGGACGCTAAGATTATTTGGGGTGCTCAAATTTACGAGGACCTTGGCAATGTTTTGAAGGTCATGCTTATTGTTACTGGTGTTAAGTCTCCGCAGATTTTCGGCAAGACTAAGAAGTTGTCTGAGGCCACAAGGCAGGAGATGCAGGCTGAGCTTGGTATTGAGTTTGTGGATTGATTCTAAGAAAGCTTAATAAAGACCATATTGAAAATTCAGTACATGGACGAACAAAAGCCTGATGAGGAGTTGCAGGAAGAGATTTCTGAGATTGAGCAGGCAGCAGAACCAGCAGAGGAAGTTCAGCCTGAGGAAAAGCCGATTGAGCAGCCATTGCATGATGTTCAAGAATCTGTGGAAGAATCGGTAAAAACTCAGCAGCAACAAGAGCTTCCAAAAAAGCTTGTCGAGCAGCCAAAGGTTATTGGTAGTTCAACTCCTGGCAAGATGGAGCGTTTGAAGGCTTTCATTCTTGAGTGCAAGCGTGTTTTGAGGGTTACCAAGAAGCCTGACAAGCAGGAGTATACAACTATTGTCAAGATTTCCTCAATAGGAATGGCAATTATGGGAGTTGTTGGTTTTCTGATTCATTTTGCGAAGGAACTGTTGTTCTGACAGTAACATTTATAAATACTTCATTGTTTTTCTAGTATATTATTCTCGGAGATTTGAAGAAAATGAAAGACGAGCAGGGGGCAGAGCAGAAGGCGCCGGCAGGCTTGCCTACAATTGCAGGTGCTACAGAAGGCGTTCCTACAATTGCAGGTGCAGAAGTTAAGGAAGTTCGTGAAGTTGAAGCTCCGAAAGTTAAAGAAGAGGCAAAGCCTGAAGTGCCAAAGAAGGAAGAGTTTGGCACGCACATTTTTGCGTTAAGAACTACTGCTAACCGTGAAGATCAAGTTATGGATTTCTTGGTGAGCAATATCAAGAAGAAGAAACTGCCTGTTTTTTCTGTTATTCGCCCGCACGGCATGCGTGGCTATATTTTTGTTGAAGCGGCTGACAGGCAGTCTGCAGAACAGGCTGGTTTTAATGTTCCTTACGCTCGAGGTATATTGACAAAAGAGATTAATTATTCTGAAATTGAGCACATGCTTGAACAAGTAAAGCGTGAAGTTGATATCCGCAAGAGCGACGTTGTTGAAATTATCACTGGTCCATTCAAGCGCGAGCAGGCCAAGGTTACAAGGATTGATAAGACCAAGGAAGAGGTTGTTGTTGAGCTTCTTGGCGCTGCTGTCCCAATTCCAATTACTGTTAAGATGGATGCTGTTAAAGTCATCCGTAGGGAGACTGAAGCTCCTGTTGAAGAAAGGTCAGAAGAAGACTCATTATAGAGAAACATTTTTAAAGGTTATATTGGGGGTTAAAGTTTATGCCTAAGCAGACTGTAAACGCAATGATTGAAGGTGGTAAAGCTACTGCCGCTCCTCCGTTAGGTCCAGCGCTAGGCCCATTGGGAATTAATATTGGCCAGGTTATTTCTGAGATTAACAAGAAAACTGCCGATTTTAAGGGCGTTCAAGTGCCTGTTAAGATTGTTGTTGACGAGGAAAAGAACATTACGATTACTGTTGGCACTCCTCCTGTTAGTGCTTTGATCAAGCAGGAAGCTCACATTGAGAAGGGCAGCGGCAATCCTGAGGCTGATTTGATTGCTGATATTAAGATCGAGCAGGTCATAAAAATAGCCAAGATGAAAGGTGAGGGTTTGTCTGGTAAGGACATGTTTGCTCGTGTTAAGGAAGTTGCTGGTACTTGCAATAGCATGGGTGTTATGATTGAGGGCAAGCGTGCTGTTGAAACGATTGCGGATATTAACAAGGGTTCTTTTACTGCAGAGATCAAGGCAGAGAAGACAGAGTTGTCGGCTGAAGAATTGAAAGAATTAGACGAGAAGCGCCAGCAGCTTTTGGCTGATATTGAGAAGCGTAAGGCTGAGTACATGTCTCTTGGTAAGCAGATTATGGAAAGCATGGCCGGCCAGCCTCGTGGTTCTATTAAGGCAAAAATGGTCGAGGCAAAGATTCCGACTACTATTATTGAAGAGCTCTTGCCTGTCGAGGCTGCTGCTGCTCCTGGCGCCAAGCCTGGTGCTCCGGCAGCTGGTGCAAAGCCTGAAGCGAAGAAGTAGCTACCAAAACCTTTTAATATAGTTTAAACCGTTGCTTTCTCCATGGCAGTGTCAAGAGGTATTGGAACAGTTCTTGTTTCTCTTCTTGGAATTGCCATTGTTCTCGCTGCTGTTGTTATTATCGCAAGTGTTCTTGGCGGCGAGGCTCCTATAAAGCCGTTGATTTACAAAACAAGCGAGCTGAGAAAAGCCACAGATCCTGTTGAAAAGGCTAACCTGATTACTGCTATTGACGATTTGGTTGTTCAGGCTGAGAATGATGAGGTTACAGCGCAATGGGATCGTATGATGGGTTGTTTGGCAACTGCTTGTCCTGACGAGGCTTACCTAGACATGGTCTTGGTTACTGTTGCTGCTTTTGAGGAGGATATTCCTGAAAGCGCGCTTTTGATCAACATTATTGCGACTGCTAAGTATTGGGGTGATTCTGAGCACTTGTTGGACTTTTCAAAGGCTTTGAGCATTGCTAACGAGCAAATTGATACTTTGGATGATAGGAAGGCTCAGAAGATCTGGGAGCAGATTGTTGAATGTAATAATGTTTGTCCTGAAAAAAATGATTTATATTTTGACCTGATTGGCGCTATTGTACAATGATTTGGAAAAAAGTGGTGTTGGTGTTGACGTTTGTGCTAGCTATAATACTCGTAATAATAACTGTGAATCCTGCTAGCGTTCCTGTTACTGAGCTTCGTGAAAGCGTGAACTTGCGTCTTTCTTCTTCCGCTGAGATTCCTTTTTCTAAACCTTTTGCTCTGAATGGTCTTGCTCTGTCTGGAGCGTGGGAAGGTTCTGGTTTTGCTGAAGTCTGGCTTGTTGGCGAAGGCAGAAAATATCTGGTCTTGGACACCGGTAATTTGCCAAAGGTTTTGGAGTTTGCTGATTTTGGTACTCGTTTTGAGGCAGCGTGTGTTGACTCGTGCGATTTTCCTCCTCTTAAACCTGAAGGTTTGTTTGTTTTGGTCTCTGGCCCTGGTCTTTTGTCTATTGATGAGTTTCATTTGGCTGTTCCTATTAGCCCAAGCGGCTTGGCTTTGTGTCCGAATTGTAAGAGGATTAAGGCTTCTGGCACTCCTAATCATTTGATGTTGCTTATTGTGTTGTTGTCGGTTATAGCTGTTGTTGGTTCTCATTCTTTGGGGCATTTTTGCAAGAATTTGCTTGTCAAGCGCATATTGATTCTTTTGTTCCTTGGAGGTTTTGTCATTTTGGGTTCCATGTTTGGTGTTTCTATGGCTGCTCCCAGCGCGGCCATTGCTGTTAGTACTCAAAAGGTTGCGAGCGTGTTTGCTGCTTTTGGCGTGGTTACTCTGTTTTTCATTGGCGCTGTTGAAATGCTTGCTTATCATAAACAAAACCCTAATCCTGATGTGCAGAAAAAGTTTGAAGAGGATGACGATGAATAAAAAAGTTGAGCATCACAAAAAAGAACATCATGAAAAATCGCATCATGAAGCTGTTTCTCACAAGCCGTCCAAATTTTCATTATTTAAGCATAAGATTGCCAGTATTTTCAAGGAGATTGTAGAGGCTCCTCCTGAGGAGATTAAGCCAATGCAAGAGCTTGAAGTTAAAGAAGAAGTTAAGCCTGTGCCTGAAGAGGAGTTGGATGAGGATGAGCTGGAAGAGAAGGAGCTCGAGAAGCATCGTGATGTTTTGCATGAGGAGATTTTGGAGAATTTGAATAGTGCTGTTTCTCGTTGGAAGGAAACTGGCGATGTTGGCATTCACTTTGAAGCTCCTGTTCCTTTGCGTGAAAAGGTTAAATTTCTTTTGTCCGGGATTAAAAGTTCTGCTTTGTCCTCTAAGTTGAAGAATAAGATGGACGAGGTGGTTGAGAAGGTTTCTTTGCGTTTGAAGAAAGCCGAGAGTTCTGGTCAAAAGGTTAATTCAGAGCTTGTTGTGAAGGATGAGTGGAAAAAGGTTTTGCAGAAGATGGAATCTGTAAGTGGGCCTTCTGAGCGTGAGGAAATCGAAAAGATTTATAAAGAGCTGGTTGGAGAATAATTTTCATGGAATCGCAGCGGTTGCTGTTGGGCGTGATTGTTTTCGGCATTATTTTTGCCACGCTTTTCATTGGCAATCCTTCAATTACGGGTTTTGTACCGACAGAGACTTTTTCACAGGAATTGGATATTGATGTGTTTGAGAGCCAGCGCTTTACTCTTACTCCAAGCTCTGGTTCTTTGAGGTTGTCTTCTTTGTCTTTGGCTGGTAGCGTGTCTGGGTTTGGATTGGTTAATGTTTACCTTTCTGATGGTGCTAAGAGATGGTTGGTTTTTTCGAATAAGAAAAAACCTGGTTCTTCTATGGAGCAGATTACTGGTTTGGCCGTGGGTGAGCTTGA
>CAZXKS010000022.1:10385-11737 GCA_964641265.1 uncultured Methanosarcinales archaeon
CCTATGCGTACTATGTCTGGTGTTTCTCCTATTGCTTTGATGACTGCTCCTTTTGCTTGCCCGCATGGCAAGTGCGTTTATTGTCCTGGCGGTCCTAATTCTGTTTTTGGTGATGTTCCTCAGAGTTATACTGGCAGAGAGCCGAGCACTATGCGCGGCATTCGCAACATGTATGATCCTTATCTTATCGTGTTTAATCGTCTTGAGCAGTTTGTTGCTACTGGTCATTTGCCTGAGAAGACTGAGGTTATCGTTCAAGGCGGTACTTTTCCTGCTCTTCCTTTGAATTATCAAGAGGACTTTATTACTTTTGCCTTGAAGGCCATGAATGATTTTGGTGAAAAGTTTTATGGGGATGGCTTGAGGTTTGATGAGTTTTTGTCTTTTTTCGAGTTGCCTGGAGAGATTGGCAATGCTGATAGGACAAAAAACATTCACGGGAAAGAATTGCAGTTAAAGGATAAAAGTTCTTTGGATGTTGAGCAGCATCGTAATGAGTCTGCAAAGATTCGTTGTGTTGCTTTGTGCATTGAGACCAAGCCTGACTGGTGTTTTGAGCCTCATATCGACCAAATGTTGAGGCTTGGCACTACAAGGGTTGAAATGGGCGTGCAATGTTTGCGTGATGATGTTATGAAATCGACACATCGTGGCCATACTTTGCAAGATGCTGTCAGAGCCACGAAATTAATGCGCAACAGCTTGTTAAAAGTTGGTTATCACATGATGCCTGGTTTGCCGGGCATGACTAAGGAGATGGATTTGGAGGATTACAAGGCGCTTTTCACAAATCCAGATTATATGCCTGATGCAATCAAGATTTATCCTACGACTGTTATCAAGGGCACTGGTTTGTATGGAATGTGGAAGGCTAACAAATACCGGCCATTGTCAGCCGATGATGCTGGTGACATTATTGTGGAAGCGAAGAAGCATGTTCCTAAGTGGTGCAGGATTATGCGTGTTCAAAGAGATATTCCTAGCACTGTTATTGATGCTGGTCCTAACTTGACTAATATGCGCCAGCTTGTTGAGAAGAAATTGCAGGAAAAAGGTTTGAAGTGTCGTTGTATAAGATGCAGGGAGCCTCGTGACAGGCAGATTGACTGGTCTTCTGTTAAGCTTTTGCGTGAAGATTATGAGGCTTCTGGTGGAAAAGAAATATTTTTGTCATTTGAAGATACAAAGAATGATTTGTTGTTGGGCTTTTGTCGTTTGAGGATTATTCCAGAAAGTCACCGTGCAGAAGTTCCGATGAATAGCGCAGGGATTCGTGAACTGCACGTTTACGGACAGGCAATTCCGCTGGGCGCGCATGGTGATGTTCAGCATCGTGGTCTTGGCAAGAAATT
>CAZXKS010000022.1:11837-14379 GCA_964641265.1 uncultured Methanosarcinales archaeon
CGCTTGGATAAAGATTGGGTTTTGGAGCCTGTTTTGTGGTACAAGGAGGGATTTTTTATCGAGCATAGGGGAGGCCGGCGGGATGTGGGTAATACTGTTGAGCACGCGTTGGGCTATTATTATGTTCAGGAGGCTGCTAGCATGATTCCTCCTGTTGTTTTGGATCCTAAACCGGGTGATATTATTCTTGACATGGCTGCTTCGCCTGGCAGTAAAGCTTCACAGATTGCGCAATATATGCAGAATGAGGGTGTTGTTGTCGCGAATGATGTTAAGGGCGATCGTCTTGCTGCTCTTGGCATTAACATGCAGCGCATTGGTAGTTATAATCACATTACTACTTTGATGCAGGGCCAGCAGTTTGCAAAGACTGGAATTTTGTTTGATAAGGTTTTGCTTGACGCTCCTTGTTCAGGCACTGGCACGATTCGTAAATCGCCAAAAACTATTCTGATGTGGAATCCTGATATGGTTAGGCGTCTTGCTCATATTCAGAAACAGTTGATTATGACTGCTTGGCAGGTTTTGAAGCCTGGGGGCACTTTGGTTTACAGTACTTGTTCTACTGAGCCTGAGGAGAATGAGGGAGTAGTAAGTTATTTATTGAACAACGTTAAGGATGCCAAAATGCTCGAAATTGATTTGCCTATTAAGCGCAGTGACCCAATATTAGAATTTGATGGCGAGAGTTATCATCCTGAAGTTCATAATTGTCTGCGTTTGTGGCCTCAGGATAATGATACTGAAGGTTTTTTTGTGGCAGGAATACGCAAGGAGGAATAAAATGAAATATGTTGCAGTACTATTGTTGCTATTAATTGCTTGCGCTCAGCAGGCAGTGCAGACGAAAACAGAAGTTGAAACCGAGAAGATGGGTCAGGAACTTGTTGAAACTGAAACAATACAGGCAGAAGCCGAGGAGGCTGAAAGTAAGGTAGTTGAAACAGAAAGCACTGTTGCTGAGGTTGAAAAATTGGAAACGGAGGATAATATGAACACTATTGTTGAACTGGAAACTAATATGGGAGTAATGAAAATTAAGTTGTATGATGACAAGGCTCCTAAGACTGTGAAGAATTTCAAGGATCTTGTCCAAAAGGGCTTTTATGATGGAACCATCTTCCACAGAGTTATTAAGAATTTTATGATTCAGGGCGGCGATCCTACCGGCACTGGTACTGGCGGTCCTGGTTATGAGATTCCTGACGAGTTTGGTGCTGGCTTAAAGCATAGTAAGAAGGGTATTTTGAGCATGGCTAATGCTGGTCCTAATTCCGGAGGCAGTCAGTTTTTCATTACGCTGGCGGCTACTCCTTGGCTTGATGGCAAGCACGCGATTTTTGGAGAATTAACCGAAGGTATGGAAGTGCTTGACAAAATTGGCAGCACGCCTACAGACGCTGGTGACAGGCCTAAGGCAGAAGTGAAGATAATTAAGGCGCGAATAGTGTGACAGAAGTAGATGCATTAACCAGGAAGATTTGGGATTACTTGCACTAGATCAACATCTGTCATCGCTGTTACATCTGTTATCGCTTCTTCAATTCTTCAATCAGCGCAATCACTTCGTCATTTTTTTCTTCGAATAACTGCAATAAGTTTCCCAAATAATGCAGGATTCGCTGCAACATAGTCGCCTTCATAAATGCTACATTTTTTTCCTTGTAGGTTGCACATTTGTGCGCCTGCTTCAGCCGCAATTAAGCTTCCTGCAGCCACATCCCATGGCTTTTGTTTTAGCCTGATTAACCCATCTATTCGTCCGCAGGCAAGATAGCAAAATTCTGCCGCCATTGATCCTCTGCCAAACACAGGATCTAAATCTTTCTTTTCCTTAAAACCAAAGTATTTTACATATGGAATTGCTGCAATCATTCGTTCGTTCAATTTCTCTGTTTTATATTCTTCTCCTGGATACGTGGAATAGGTTACAACTGCTTTGGATAGCTCTGCTTTATTTCCGACACGGATTGGTTTTCCATTGAGTGTTGCTCCTTTGCCTTTTTCTGCAACAAACAGTTCATCTCTTTTTGGAAGGTAGACAACTCCAAGGATGATTCTTCCTTGATGCTCCAACCCAAGAGAAACGGAAAAAGTGTCTCTTCCATCAACATAATTATTTGTTCCATCAATAGGGTCAATAATCCATTTATACTCTGCCGTGGGGTTTTGTTCACCGAACTCTTCACCAAGAAAACCGTGATCGGGATACACTGATTTTATCACTTCAATCACTTTCAACTCGGCTTCCCTATCTTCTTTTGTTGTTGGATTGAGTTTAATGTTACCTTGACTGCCGATTATTGCGGGATTCTCAATATGATTCATTAATAACTTCCCTGTCTCTTTTGCTGCTTTAATTGCTGTTTCTAACATTTTTGCGCCTCACGCTTCTTAGCTATGTGCCGGGTGTGAAAGGTAACAGTATCTGCTATTACCCCACTCATGTCAAACAACACTGCTTTGGTCATCGTCATATCCCAGTAGTGGCTTGTACAAAATATAAATTTTTAGCTTAAAAGTATAAGTTTTTTAGAAAGTC
>CAZXKS010000023.1:0-13872 GCA_964641265.1 uncultured Methanosarcinales archaeon
ATAGAAAAAGAACTGCGGGCAATATTTGAAAAAGAAGACATGAAACCTTACCTTTCTGTCATGGAAAAAAATGAGTTTATAGACGCGCACCAGCACAACCACGACGAAACACGAATACTCCTAGAAGGCAAAGTAGAATTCTGCGCAGAAGGAAGAAGCTTTATACTAAAACCAGGAGACAGAATAGACTTAAAGAAAAACACGCCACATACTGCCAAAAACTTAGAAAAAGGGCAAAGCGTGATGCTGTGCGGAAGCAAAAGTTAAGGCGTAACAGAATAATCCCTACTTGGAATAAACCCGCCTTCTGTAAGTGCTTCTTCGATTGCCTGCTTAACCCTTGCATTAGTAACGTTGTCTTTTTCAGGCAGGTTAAAAAATGGATGAAACGAATACTTTGAAGTATCTGCACTGCAAACCATCCCGTTAGGACTTCTGAAGTAAACCTGAACAGGGTATTTTTCCAAGTCTTCAAAAAATTTTCGACCCTCAGGCACCTCCCCGTTGGCTATAAGCATATGCGCCTTTGAAACCAAGCGCTTAATATCAGAATCTGGAGTGACAATTGCGCACGGTTCATTGCAAACAAGCGAAACATAAAACGCAGCAGCAACAAGACTCTCATCACCGTGAAGATCAGAATACCTTCGAGCAGTTTTGCCGTAGCGCTTAGAATAATCCACTTTAGCATGGGAATTAGCCGCAATGGTAATGACTGCCTTCTCCAAAGCCTCAAATTTTGCAACATCTTCTGGCACAAAGACAGCAGATTCTGCTAATGCAAATATTTCATCAGACATCCTGACAATTCGTTCATAAAGCCCTTTGCTTGGCACTTTACCCCTTAATTCTGGAAAAGAAGCACGACTGTGCATAATATCGCGGGTGTTATGAATAATCCCTACAAATCTCCTCATTTCCTCAACAATGCGCGGAGTAGTCAGAACAACAGGATTCGAGAACCACGCTTTCGTTCTTTCCAAGGACTTTATCACTTTGGAAAGCCGAGATACGTTCAAATCAGAAAACGTATTACACTCATAAATATAGTCTCTATACCATCCCAAAGCATCTATGTCGGTATCACTAAAAATAATAGGCCTTTCTTCGAGCAACTCGACCAAAGTCTTAAGAGGCTTCATAAATTACTCGTTTCAAGGCAAAAATATAAAAAGCCATCGGCACATACGAGAAAACATGGCATACGAAGCAAAAAACTATGACAACTTGTTAGGAACAGCTGGATTTTCTGACCAATTGCTCAAAAACCATTTTACATTATATCAAGGATACGTTACAAATACCAACAAATTACTTGATTTGCTAAAAACTATCGCGCCAGGCACGCCAGAATTTGCAGAACTCAAACGAAGATTTGGATGGGAATTCAACGGAATGAGACTGCACGAATTGTACTTTGGAAACATGACTAAAGGAGGAAAAGCCCTGGATAAAAATTCCAAACTATTCAAACAAATAGCCTCAGACTTTGGCTCTTATGAAAACTGGGAAAAAGACTTCAAAGCAACAGGAGCAATGAGAGGCATAGGCTGGGCGTTATTGTATTACGATACGGTTGCTAAACGATTATTCAACGTCTGGGTAAACGAACACGATGTTGGACATCTTGCAGGCTGCACGTCTGTATTGATAATGGACGTCTTCGAACATGCATTCATGATAGACTACGGCCTGAAAAGAGCAGACTACATAGAAGCCTTCTTCAAAGCAATAGATTGGGAAACTACAGGCAAAAGATTCGGATAACTTGGCAAAACAAAAAAAGAGGTTCCTTTGGATAATTCTTAGCATACTTTTGCTAGTTGCAGGATTTGCATATTATCAATATCAAAAAATCACGGCTGTAAAAAACCTAGAAATAAAACTCGTTAACGCAAACTTAGAAAAGGCAACACTCGCCGGCATACAACTCGGGTTCACAATAGAAATACACAACCCAAACAAAATAGATGTCAACATTGGCGCCTTCCGGGCGAGAATATACGCAAATGAAGTGCCATTAACAGAAATAAACCTTCCAGAAACAAAACTACCTGCGCTACAATCAATACAAAAGACAGTCTCACTAAAACTCAGCTATCTAGAAGTTGGCACGGCCATAATCAGAGCGATACAACAAAAAGACGTTATCTGGAAAGTACAAGGTGAATACATTCTGAAACTGCCATTTGGAATAACTTACCCGTACATGTTTGAAATAGTGCGATGAATTAGAACTCTCCCAAAGCATCCTCCAAACTCAAATTTTCACCAGCTTTGGGAACCCTGAACACGGCCAAGTTTTCTTTCCCATACATGCCTTCTGCAGCATTATACAGCGCGTCCCTATCAGAACTCTGGCCGACAAATATACCTTTAAAGTAAGCGACATAAGTGCCCTCATAATTCTTCAAATTTCCATCATGAAATTCTCCCCTGAAGAAGAAACTGTTTGCTGCCTTCTCCCCTTTAGGCTTAAAGCGCTCGAAAGCAGTCTCGCCCAAAACAAAGTTTGTATTTAGTTTACGCTGAAGGGCAAGATCACTCATATGGAAAGCTATCTGAATGTCAGGCCTTATTTCAGCGTCTGGCATAAAGAAAACCATGTTTTTAAAGATTATAAATGTTGCCCTTATAATTCTAATAAAACAACAATTAGAGAATAGAAATCAATATAATAGCTGATTAGATAGCCGTTAAAAGGCTAAATTGGGTGGAAAATGGAAATATCAGATGCAGCACAAGCGCTCTATGCATCAAATCCAAACTTAAAGCCAGCACGGTTTACTGAATTGAAAAGACAAAAATCAGAGGCTAACGTTCGCAGACTAATACAAGTAACAGGAGGAAAATACGTTGAAGCAGAAGATACCAGTACTTGATTCGGGAGCACAACTCTATGCAGCGATCGGCAGGGTATGCGATGAACTAGGCGTTGAGCCAGTTTTCTTTCCATTAGATGCAACGCCAGAGGATCTTAAGGATTACAAAGGATTCATTATCAGCGGGAGTGGGGCAAGCGTGTATGAGCCAAACGCGCCAACGCTACACCCTGAAACACTGGCAATGATGAAAACAGGCACATGGAAAGTTCTTGGAATTTGTTACGGAATGCAATTGCTTAACAGATTGTTTGGAGGAACAGTGGTACAGCTGCCAGTAAAAGAATATGGAAAAACCGCCATCATGGCAACAAAATCACCATTATTCTCAGGACTGCCGAGCACACAGCGAGTGCTAATGAGCCACGGAGACAGCATAGAAGAACTCGCAGACGGCTTTGAGATAACAGCAAAGTCAGATGCTGGCCTAGTTGCGGCAATCCAAGACGCTGAATGCGGAATTTACGGCGTGCAGTTCCACCCAGAAGCAATACCTATCAGTACTCACGGAAAACAAATCATGGCAAACTTCCTTTTCAACATAGCTGGATACACGCCGGCAGAACAAAAGAGCATAGATGATCTAATTGAAGAACAGAGAAGGTACATTGTTGTGCAGCCAAATCAGCGCATTATTTGCGGACTTTCAGGCGGAGTTGATTCGTCTGCGGCAGCAAAAGCAGTTGAAATTGCATGCGGACCAGAGAGGTGCATTGGTTTTACAATCGATACAGGCGGATTGAGAAAAGGAGAGGCATCATGGGTGAAGACTACTCTTGAAGATTCTTTGCGAATGCAGATATACGTGGTAAATGCAGAAGAAAGATTCCTTAATGGAAGAACAACGATGCCAAACGGTGAACAAAGCAGAAGATTATGCGAGGAGAGCGATCCAAAAATAAAAAGAAAAATTTTCAACGAAGTATACCAGGCAGTTGTTGCAGAACTATTTATTGAATATGGGCTGGATGAACAAAGAGATCTCTTCTTGCAAGGAACACTAAGGCCAGATTTAATTGAATCTGCTTCAAAGCGCGTTAGCAGAGTAGCTAAGCAAATCAAACAACACCATAATGTATTTGACAGGTTCAGAAAACTGGAACCCAACCAGAATATGCATAAAGATCAAGTGAGAAGTATCGCGATTGCACTTGGGCTGCCAGCTGAGATTGCTTATAGACAACCATTCCCAGGACCAGGACTGTTCTGCAGAACGGTTTGCGCTGACAAACCATGGATGGATGAAAAATATTCTGTGACTGCATCCTTTTTAGAAAAATATTCAAAGCCACGCGGAATAGAGGCATTGCTATTGCCGATAAAAACAGTTGGAATCAAAGGAGATGACAGAACAGAAGAATATGCAACAGTTCTTGCAGGTGAGCCGAACTGGGAAAGGCTCGCGAAGATTGCTGATGAGATACCCAGAGTCGTCCCCGGCATCAGTAGAGTATATTATCTGTTCAATGGAAGCGTGAAAGGACTTGATCCAAATGCGCTTATTACAACAACATTCTGCACGAAAGATGTTCTTG
Source organism: uncultured Methanosarcinales archaeon (assembly GCA_964641265.1). Lineage (GTDB taxonomy): Archaea > Nanobdellota > Nanobdellia > Woesearchaeales > ARS49 > CABMGU01. Next base: position 4,418 of record CAZXKS010000023.1, read on the forward strand.
ATCAATTGAGAGAGGCGGATGCTATGGTAAATGCACACCAATCAATGGCAGGCATCGATAGCCGACAGATAGAACAGTTCCCTGTCAATATGCTGCCCATTAACTTTGGCAAACCAGGAACAAGAACAATAGGTCTGAGACCTTTTGTCACAGTTGATTTCTATACGGGATTGGCAGCGATACCTTCAAGATCGCCTGAAGATTCTGAACATATCGATGAAGCACTGATCAATGCAATGGTCAGGGATATTTTGACTGTTCCTGGCATTGGCTCTGTTGTTATTGATCTGACAAGCAAGCCGCCAGGCACAACTGAGGTGGAATAAAATGCCAGAAGAACCAAAACCAAGTGATATGTACAGAACGCCAACATTAAGACAATGGCCAGCACAAATAGAAATCACAATCGACGGCAAAGTTGTTTACGGCAAACAAACAGATCTCAAATACGGGACAAATCCTTTTCATGCGGCAGCAATATTCAACCCGGAAGGAAACACGCCGTTATTCGAACTAGAAAAAACAGGCAAAGGCGGGCCATCACAGACAAATTACGAAGATGTGGACAGAGCACTGCGCATCATACGCGCAATAGAAGAAATGGGAAGAAAGCCCACTGTAGCTGTAATTAAACACGTAAACCCAAGCGGAGTGGCCGCTCATGAAGACCCACAGGAAGCATTTGCAAGAACATGGGACTGCGATGCAAGAGCGGCTTACGGCGGAACAGTAGCGTTCAACATGCCAATAACAGAAGAATTCCTACGAGAAGTATACGCACACATACGCCAACGCGACAGCCACACCTTCATAGACGTCATGGTAGCACCCAGCTTTTCCGAAGGCGCAAAGGATTACCTTGGCAAAAAAGAGTCAATCAGGGTATTCAGGTACGACAGAGAAAGACTAGCACAAACAGACCCGTTCTCAAGAGGAAATCCGGAAATAAAACAATTAATGGATGGCAGGCTCATAATATCCGAACCATACGTGGAAGCAATAAGCTCACCATTACAGTTGGAAATAGTAACCGGCCGCAGACCCAGCGCAACAGAATTCAGAGACATGCTATTCGCATGGTACGTCTGCGCCAACACGCGAAGCAACGCCGTCGTATTTGCAAGAGACATGGCCACCTTAGCAGTAGGAACAGGACGACAGGAAAGAGTCGGAGCAATAGAAGATGCGATCAGAAAAGCAGAAGAAAAAGCCGTTTATAGAGCGGAAAACCCTGAAGACTGCATGAAAGGCGCTGTAATGGCCTCAGACGGATTCATACCAAATGCCGATAACATCCCTCCGCTCAAACAAAAAGGCATCACTGCAATAATCCACCCGGGCGGGTCAAAAGTTGCAGACGATACAGTCATAGCAGCATGCAATGAAGCAGATATCGCCGTGGCCTTCACCAAGTGGCGCTGCTTCTCACACCACTAAACTAGAAAGAAACTTAGCGCCTGCAACTAATCTGGGGCCAGGTCTGTTGAACAACGAATCGTCTAAAATTTCTTTTGTTTCTATCATATTTCTAAAAATAACTAAGAAAGTATTAAAAAGTTTCCTTATACAAAGAATTCATGCCAACAAAACTCACAGAAGGAGTATATGCAGTAGACCTGTGCACTTACCTGCCAGATATTAAAACTATCATCATCTCAGACCTGCACTTGGGTTATGAGGAATCCCTGGGCAAACAAGGAGTACTGGTGCCAAGATTCCAATTCAAAAACATAATCAAAAGACTGGAATGGATAACAGGCAAAATTCCTGTTGAACAAGTAGTGCTAAACGGAGACGTAAAGCACGAATTCGGCACAATAAGCAAACAAGAATGGAGAGAAGTACTAAGGCTAATAGAATATTTTGAAAAAAAGAACATCAAAATAACAATAATCAAGGGCAACCACGACACTGTCCTAGGGCCAATCGCACGAAAAAAACAACTAAAAGAAGTCAAAGAAGCAAGACACAAGAATATTCTGATAACGCATGGGGATTATGTGCCGGCAAAACTCGCACCCATCATCATAATGGGGCACGAACATCCTGCAATCACTCTTAGAGAAAAAGCAAAGGCAGAAAAGTACAAATGCTTCCTAAAAGGAAAATACAGGAAAAGCACGCTAATAGTGCAGCCAAGCTTCAATCCGTTAACAGAAGGAACAGATGTGCTGAAGGAACAGGTACTAAGCCCGCTGTTGACAAATGTGTTACGCTTTGAAGTCTTTATTGTGAACGACAAAACACATGAAGTATTGCCGTTTGGAAAAATAAAGAATCTGTGACTTATCCTTCTCTCAAAAACGTCAAGGGAGAGGTTTCATCTTCGTGAGAAAACCATCTATCACTACCATCACTGTAACCGCAATGTTTGCAAAAAGACTGCAGGTCACCAATCTTTAGTTTGTTGCATTTAGAGCATTTCATATATGTCAGGATAAGAGGCCGCTATATAAAGCTTTCTGTTTTTAGTCACTTATTGGTGACTACATACCTGAAAAGTCGGAATCTGCATGATAAACCAAGCTTGGATTAAGACTTCAAATAGCCAATCATACGAGGAAACGCAACACAGTCCCAAAACCTGACGCATCTTATTCGAGCTTGTATTGCCCATTTGGCAGATGAACAACCGCGACTGCGCTATTTTCAATATATCGGGCAACGGTTTCAACGGTGAACTTTGTTCTGCGCTGTTCACCTAGGCGAAGCGCCAAAGTGCCTATATCAAGTTCAGATGTGTCCGATTCGCGAAAAACTCGCTTGATCGCAGCGCGCATCGTGCTGGCGTATCGGGAGCATTCTTCGTTGCAATAGGGAAGGCGAATCAGGGCTTGTCGGCGAACTGTTTCACAATCCTTCTTAAACTCACGTTCGCACCATCGACAAGCGTAGGCAATATAACCGTCTTCAAGTCGGAATTCTCCACGACCAAGAAGCCTTTCCATCAGAACAAAAACCGAATACGAAATTTTTAGAGCACCCACGGAAACCGCTTTTGGCATAAAATTTATTGCGACACCCTGCTCTAGAAGAGATACTAGTGGCTTGTCCCCCATATACCAAGGGCCTTCGACGGGACTTATAAGCATTTCCTTTTTAACCACTTAAAAGTAACCATAAAATCACAGTAAATCTCCTAGTTTTTGCTACCGTCCGAAAAACTATCTTTTTCGACGGGTTCAAAAAAAGAAATTACTCCAAGAACTTAACCGGGATATTTTCATCTTCGGCGTTAAACCACCTGTCACCACCAGTGTTAAAAGAATACATGCAAGACCTGCAAAAACTCTGCATCTCGCCGATCACCAACTTTTGACATTGAGGACATATCATAAAAAAGAACAAGTCCCGCAGGCTCTTGCGAACCTGCGGGATTGTCGTAGTGAGTGAAGACTATGAATCGACAACTGCAGTCGGAGCGCTCCCAAACACTCGCGCGTTTACGACGAGTCCAACCACTTGAACCTAGGCACTTCCAAATGCTCGCACGCACGACAAACATAAGGATCGTGCACGGCACTCTTGCCCATAATTTCACCGCACCCCACACAATGCAGTTTTTTCATCTGTTCATCAACTTTCTAATTACCTTGTCAAAATACTCTTCGCTCTGGCTGTGCAGCTTAACGAACTCCCTGATTTCTTCAATGTCCCGGATGAAGACTCGGTTCATTCCTCTTCCTCTTCCCAGACATACTCATCGTTGGCACGCTCAGCGCCAATTTCAAAACCCTCCAAAGGGTCCTCGTCAATGCGCTCTTCCTTAGCCTCGACTTCGTCCGCTTCTTCCATCCAGCTTGGATGGTCATTGAAGGGGGCCTTCTCAAATACGAGTTTTTGTCTCATATACCACACCTCCCGAAACGCTCCACCAACCGTTAATAGTGTATATAGCAGGATTTCATTTATATTTTGTCCTGATATAATATAAAATTTATATAAATCCGGGAAATTTATAATGAACAGAAAGGTTTATATAGAGACTTAATATTTATCGCAAGGTACTTTGTTAAATATAAATAATATAAGCGGGGGACAGCATGAGACGTAAAGTCATTCAAATAGCAGAGTCAACACAGCTGATTTCTCTACCTAGAAAGTGGTGCATAGAAAGAGGAATCAAGAAAGGAGACGAGCTTGAAGTTGAGCCAGCAGGAAGCAGACTTATCGTAAGTACAGAAAAAGGACCAAAAAGCGAGAGTGTTGAAGTCAATGTTTCAAAACTAGACAGAACCTCGATAATGAACATGATAAGAGGCCTGTACAAAAAAGGCTATGATGAGATAAAAATAATTTGCGATCAATCAACAGCCCACCATTACAGAGTAGGCAAAGACGCCAGCGTTAGCTCGGTCATACATAAAGAAGTCAACAGGTGCCCTGGCCTGGAAGTGATCGAAGAAAAAGAAAAAATTTTTGTACTAAAAGTAATCTCAAACGCAGACCCAAAAGAACTTGACAATATCCTTCGAAGAACATTCATCTTAATTTCGGATACCTGCAAAGACCTTGTAACAGCAGCAAAAAACAACGACGTGATGCTGCTTCAATCAATTGAAGAAAAACACGACAACGTAACAAGATTCATCAACCACTCGCTAAGGCTGATAAACAAAAGACAAAACGAAACAAAAAACACATTCTTCCTGTTCCAAATAATATCAATGCTGGATAAGATAGTAGATATTTTGAAAAATGCAGCACGAGACCTGCTGAGGTACAACAAAAAAATCAAGGCAGACACATATGAAATCCTTGACTTAATCTACCAATGCTACGGCGTATTTTATGAGGTTTTCTACAAATTTGATATGGATAAAGTAAGAAAAATGAGCGAATTAAAAGAAAATATTCACAAAATCATCATAGAAAAAACGAAAAACATTCCCAAGGAAGAAATTCTTTTATTGTATGATATGCACCAGTCAATAGAAATCTACAAAGCACTGACTGAAGCAAGAATGGCTATTGAGTTCTAGGCCGTTTTGGCAGAGGCATGTTGCCGCGCGCAGTAAATGGGAAGCGCCTCGTATTTGAAGTGAAATTGTTCCAGAATTCCAGTTCCCTCTCACGCACAGGGGATACAGTGTATCCTCCTTTAGACCTTGCATAGCCAAATGCAATTGCATAAACAGGCTGATTAAAAGCAGGCCTGTCAGAAATATCATCACCCCGCATATACAACAAACCATCATTAAATTTCGTATTTGAATCACCGCACTTTGCAAAGATTGATACGGGCGCATGATACCAAAAATCGCTTCGTGCACGGGGCTCAAGGCCAATTGCCATCTCGATCAAATCTAATGATGTACTGCGTGCATTAAGTCTATGCATGTCACGCAACGGTTCCAGGAATATTCCCCTCCTGCCATAGGAATTTGGCGCACATACCACGCGCTGTCTTTGGAGGTGCGAAATATCGTCAACAAGAATACCGTTTTGTTCAGCATAGGTAGCAACAACTTCATCAGGAATCGTCAAAAATACTTCCTGCCCACGAACAACCTTGGCGGCAAAATCCTGAGGCAAAACCCTGCTGGCAATATATTCAGCATAATTCTCACCAGAGTGATAGCGCTCCCACTGAACAACGGCCTTCAAAATGCGCTTAACCTCATCAGGAGAAGAAACCCCTGTATTGATTGCGTATTTGAACTTATCAGACCTTCGCAAGACTTTTTCCAGCTCAGAATCAAGCGTGGCTATACGCCGCTTCAATTCCTCTACAGGAGCCGGCCTCTCAAGCAATCTTGCTTTAAGCGTAGGTGAATCGGCATAAATCATTACCGGCACAGCAGTTCCAGGCCTTATCTTGTTAAGCTCGTCAACAATTCTTGGTATGGTATCAATATCAGTAAGCGTCATTACAGTATCGTGCCCTTCATTTAACAAATCAACGAGTTGACGCGGAATCCCATATTTGTGGCCTGACACTTTAAATATCATGAAATATTTCCGACCACGAGCAAAACTAATCATTTCATCATCGGTTACAAACTGGAAATGAACACCAGGTTCTTCGCCAGTTCTGGGTTTTCGGGTGGTATGCTTTTGGATCATAATTATTTTGGATTCCTCATCGCCTCTGAAATCCTCCTGAATCTGATAACCTGCTTCTGTCTTACCTGAACAACTTGGACCTGCAAGCAAGTAACATTTTCCTGTTCTTCCCAAAAGGCCTACCTGAGCACGATATCTTCTCCTTGCAAGCGACTCCAATTTTTCAAGCGTATGATCGGGAGCCACGTCGTTAGGCAAAAACACTGCAACTCCTTTGTTGTATGCCACGCGCTTCTGCGAAGTGCCTCCAATACCAATTACCATCGCGCTTGGGAAAAGCCTTCCAACCCTGTCGGACAAAGAAGAAATGTATCTTCCTTCAAGAAGAATCAAATTGAAATCGATCTGATGCGCAGCATAATGTCCAAAATCCTCAGCACGAATGTCCTGTTTTTCAACACATTCAACTTTGAATCCGGCCCTTGCCAAGATTTTTTGATATTTGGCCCCTCCGTTTTCAGCAACCACCAAGGCAAGAGGTGAAATTTGCTGAGGGTGCATTAAATGTTTTCCTTCAAAATCACTCAGCAATTGCTTCACTTGCTCAGAGCTGCTCTCTCCAGAAAAGGCATGCACATTATTCATCTGAACTTCACGGCGCACTACTTCTTCAACATCAGGATTGTACACAACAACAATCGCACTATCCGGGTTTCTTCGTCTTAAAGTAGCAATCTCAGGCTGTGTTGAGATGACGTAAGATGCGTCAAAAGGAGCATAGAAAATAACAGGCGCGGTGATGTCCGTCTTGAGAGGCTGGCTATCAAATTTGTATCCCTTTTCGGCTGCCGCTTCGCGTACTCGGTCTTCCAAAGCCTTCCACGGCGCTTTTTCCTCTCTCAGGAAAAGAATATCAGTAGTTAATCCAGTTGGCACAATTTACCCCCAAATCGTTATTGTCAAGTGGCAAATGTATAAAAAAGTATCGGTTGGCCTACATGACATCTCGAGTAAAAAAAACAAAAGGTTTATAAACTGTTCAAGCCCAAATGACCACTAGTGAGTGGGGACTGTGGAAATGAATTTGTATGACCTTTTGCTGAAAGCCGAAAAAGACGATGATGTTCCTACAGTGATTGATCGAAATACGCAAGTCATAGACCTAGCGAAGAGAATAAATGCGTCCCTAAGGAAAATTAACGAAGCGCTTAAAGAAAGAACAATTGTATTTTATAATAATCTTCGATCCTCAAATTTATCGTTAAGCGTGGGTGCAACATTATCAGAATATGCAGCGAACCGAATAGCTTCGCCGTGCCAGGACGCCGAAAAAGAAGCGTTTGAAAAACTTCCAACACTGATTGCCTCTCTTTTAGCAGCACCCGCATCAGACCCAAAGCACGTAGATAAAAGTATCGTTGAACTTTTCTTCCAATATGAAAATTTTGACCCAGCTTACAAAAAACTTCCAATCGAACAACTTCCGCAAAGAATAGCTGCTTTCAATTCATCAATGCTCAGATTGCGGCGCTTCTTCAGAAAAGGCACCCCGCCATTTGTTTATGAGGGCCTTGTAAGAACAAGAGACAATGCATATGGCAGCGATTGGGATGCAATGATCACTGATCTGCAAAAGCGCCGAGATGAGGAAGATAAAAAGGACACCAACAGAGATCCTCTAAAATTGGACGAATTCAGCAGAGCAATTGTCCAATGCAGAATGCTGCGCAGATTTGAAAAACAAGAGAGGATAAGTCTAACGCACCTCTTAAAGATAAGCGACAGCCTTTACAGCGCACTAGATCTAGAGCACACGGTTAACTTTTACAACAATTTGCGCACAACACTTCCTCCAAATGTCTCAACATCATTAATAGAGTACATTGCGAGCAGGGTCACATTGCCGTTGGCAAGCGAATCTGATCAAAAAGAAATAGAAAAACTGCCAGGAATCACCGGATCAATTCTAGAAAGAGGCCAGCCTTCCAAGACAAAATATGATCCAAAAATAGTTGAACTTTTCTTCAGATATGCCCGTTTGGATCCAGCGTATTCCACACTCGCAGCATCAGAAATACCTGAGGCGATTGAAAGATTCAATTCGGCCATACAAAGATTTAAAAAATTCTACACAGACAAAGAAACTCCCATAAACGAGTTTGAAAAAATTGTAGGAGAACTTAATTTAAAATATAAAGGCTCCTGGGAAGAAATGATGCGTGGACTCCAAGAAGAACTGATTGAAGCACGAAAGGCCGGTGCCGGAGAGGAGCTACAAAACAAAATAAGGCGCTGCCAGTTCTTGCAGCATTATGAAGAACAGGGAGGCTTACAATTTGTTTATTTTTCAAAGATGGCGCCCTTCGTCTATAAAGTCCTGGCGATAAAGCAATAGATTTATAAATGAAAATGACTAAAAATAATGATATGGTGATTGATGCAAGGGTGGGCAATGATACGGACCTCTTTCCTGTTAATGAAGAACACATCAAATATGTGTCAAATTTGCCCCACAAAACCCGAGAATTAATAGCACTCAGGGAATCATTGGGCCAAGGCAACTGGGACATTTTAAGGGCAAAGTTGCCAACAGGACGCCAAGAAGAGCTAGACAAATTGCACGATTATGAAACACGGCACGATATAGACCTTGCATTGTATCTGCACCTATATAGCTCACAACAGAAGAAACCCAGTTAAAAATTCTTAAAGCCTGCTTAATTTATTCACAACATCAGCCAACTCGTAAATTCTATTTCTTCTGAAATGATAAGTGCCCCTGATCTCATCCCTCTCAACGCCTGGATTAGCGTTTGGAACATGCAACGTGTGCATCCCAACCCTCCTTGCAGGCTCGATATCTGCCATTGGGCTATCACCAACATACAAAATCTCGGCCGGAAGGCACCTTGAACGCGTGATAATCTCTTCATATCCGGCAAGAGAAGGCTTATCCGGCATTTCTTCTGCAGTGCCCAAGAATGTGAACAGATCGGGATTAACCTGAAGTTTTGCAAGAATGGCCAGCAATTTGCTGCGCTTGCTGTTAGTAAAAATGCTGACGTGAATGTCCATTTGCCGAACAGAAACAAGAGTTTCGCTCAACAATGGATCAGGCTCAATCAAATCAGTAATGTCAACCGAACTGTACAAATCCCTGGCTTCCTCCTTGGATAACCCAAACTCCTGAAGGGAAAGAACATGAGTGCCGTAACGCTTGCGCCCGTCCCTATACTTCTGCCTGACATCCTGCGAAGGCGCCCCTGTACGCTTAGAAAGCGCCTCGCTCACGACACGTTCCTGACGCTCAAGAACCTGAGGAGGAGGCACATACAACGTACCATCACAGTCCATCCAAACGTGTTCTATGTGCATACCCAAGATTTCCATGCGTTCCAGACATATAAATCTTTGGTGTACGGCCCAGAGCACACAGCAACCTTTAAAAA
>CAZXKS010000024.1:0-6491 GCA_964641265.1 uncultured Methanosarcinales archaeon
TCTGTTCGAAAGTCTAGGAGCACTACTTGTTCTTGTCTTTCGATAAAGTATTGTATCGCCCGATATCCGTATGATATAATTAATATGAATACCAGTCCTGCGAGTATGAATACGAAGACTTGCCCTAGGATTTGTGCTTTAGTGTTTCCTTTTTCGCTTGCCATACATTGCTAGTTCCTTTTCTAGTTCTTCTTTGTGTTTTTTGTAGTATTCTGCTGTGATTTTTAGTCTTCTAAGCAGTTCTTCGATTTCTTCTTTGGTTAGGAGTCCTGCGCGCATTAGTTTGTATCTTGTTAGGACTTCTGAGCGTTCTTCTTCGCTTAAATCTTCGAGTATTGTTCTGAGCTTTGCCAGTGGTTCTTCTGGTTTTATCTTTTCTTTATGGGCTATCGCTCTGAGCCGTTCGAGTTCTGCTTTGAATTCTTTTGGCGGCAATGGTTTTTTCTTGATTTCTTTTTCTAGTGAGATCCATTCTTTTTCTTCTAGTTCTTCTTTTTTGGCAAACTTTCTTAGTTTTCCTATCTCGTCTTTTTTGATTTCTGCTGGTTTTGCTTCGACTTTTGGAACTATTGGTTTTTCTTTTCTTGCTTGGTATAGTATGTATCCTCCATAGCCAAGCCCTGCGAAAATTAGTAATATCAGCAACATCCATAATAGTCCTAGTAGTCCTGATGGTGGGTGTGAGTCTGGGTTTGTTGGGTCTGTGCCTTTTTCTATTTCGGTTTTATCTTTCCAGCCGTCTCCGTCTGTGTCTTTTTTTGTTGGGTTGGTTCCAGCGTTGAACTCTTCTAGGTTTGTTAGCCCGTCTCTGTCCGGGTCTGCGCTTGCTGCTGCTTCTGGGCATTCTATGCAGCCGAAGTGGTCCATTCTCCATCTGTCGTTTATTTCGTCTCCTAGGCTGTATCTTTGTGATGGTCCGCAGCCTTGTTCGTCTACTGTTTCGTCTGGTGGCGTGCCTAGGCATTTGTCCACGTCGTCCATTATTCCGTCTTGGTCTTCGTCTCCTACTGGTTCTGATGTGCACGTTTTTGTTTCTGGCTGGCAGTTTAAGCCTTCTGCGCAGTCTGTTTGGTCTTGGCAGGTTTTGCCGTCTCCGCATCGTTCGCATGTTCCTCCGCAATCTATGTCTGTTTCTCCTAAGCTTAGTGTTTTGTCTGCGCATGGTGGCGCGTCCGTGCAGACATTTTCAATTATGTCGCAGTATTCTGTTTCGCAGTCTGTGTGTCGTATGCAGCTTCTGCCGTTTGCGCATTTTTCGCATGCTTGCCCTCCGCAGTCAACGTCTGATTCCAGGCCGTTCATAGCTCCATCTTCGCAGCTTGCTATTTCGCATATTCCTTCTTGGCAATAGTTTGTCGCGCAGTCTGCATCTCCGTTGCATTTTTTGCCTTCTGGGCAGCCGTCGCATAGTCCTCCGCAGTCTATGTCTGTTTCGTTTTCGTTTTGTTCTCCATCCAGGCATTGTGCTGGTGTTTGGGTGATGTCTAATTTGACTCCGTCGCTTTCCATGATTTCGCTTTCAAGTCCTACTCTGTTTACTGCTTTGACTTTGAAGTTGTAGCGTTTGTTGTTTACTAGTCTGAATGGTGAGCCGTTTGCTGTTGTTGAAATGTAGAATGGCAGTCCGTCTGTTACCTTGCTTACAAGATCTTTGAAAACTGTTTGTTTGTCTGTTTGGCCTTGTAGTGTTACTAGGTAGTATGATATGTTGCTGTCAGGGTCTTTTCCTTTGAACGCAACTCTTATTTTTGTTTGTGACCATGTTATTTCTGGGTCTTCTAAGACTCCATCATCTTTGACGTATTCCATTTCTGGCGGGCTTGTGTCTATGATTACTGGTATTTCCATTATTTCTGATTGTTCGCCTGAGACGTGTGAGCATTGGACGTAGTATGTGTACATGCCTGGCCCGTCGACTTTTATTTTCTGCCATTGTGTGTAGCTCGAGGTGCACGCGCCCATGCATTTTATTATATCATCTGGCTGTTCTCCGAAGTAGCAGAATACTCTTTTGTTGGCTACTACGCCTATTGTGAAGTCTGTTGTGCCGAATCCTTGTGGCGTGTTGCTTGTGACGTTGAGTGGTAGTGTTAGGTCTACTGTGAATGGTATTGTTGTTGGGGTTGTGAGTAGTTGGTTTTTGCCTTTGCAGGTTACGTAGTATTGGTATGTTTTCTTTTCTGTTACGTTTACGTCTGCTGCAAGGCTTTGTTTTGGTACGATGTCAAATCCTGGGAATTGTCCTTGCATGTCTTGGAAGTTGCTTGTTGTTAGTGAGTATTTGCAGAATCCTGGCTTGTTTAATTGTACTTTTAGTGTTGTTGCGTAGATTTCTTGTCCTGGTATGTATTGTTCTGCTATTACTGGTGGTTCTGCGTATGCTTTTACGATTGTTGGAGGGTCCGGATCTAGTGTTAGATTGAACGTGCGTTGTATTATTCCGAACTCGTCTAGTTCGCAGTAGGTGTGCAGTGGGTATGCGCGTTGTGCGCCGTATGGTATGTTTAGTCCTGCTGTTGTGTGTATTGTTCCTAGTCCTTCGAACGCTTTTAGGAATTCGAAGTCTGTCGCGCTTGGTGCTGTTGGAGTGTCGAATACGTACGCGCATTTGGCTGGTAGTTGTGTTTCTATGCTCGCGTTGAATACTGAGTATGCTGTTACTCCAAATGTTGGTGTCATTAGTCTTATGCTTGGCTTGATTGTTGCTATGTAGAAGCTGCTTTTTTTGTAAACGTCTAGCGCGTTGAATCCTTTTGCTTCTACAACTAGTGTGTATTTTCCTCCTGTGAGGTTGTCTACTTTTGCTGTGAATGTGTGGTTGTTTGTTGTTTTGAACAGGCTTGTTATGCTTCTGCTCGTTTCTTTTTTGACGTACGGGTCTTCAAAGCTTTCAGAAATAACAATAATCTGGTTTAGTGTGACTGGTTTTGTAAAGTTTAATGTAACGTCTATTGTTGTTTTGTTTATCACGCTGCCGTCTGCTGGCGTGATTGTTAGTCCTGCTAGATTTGGGTCTACTACTAGTCCGTATCTGATTCCTGGTGGGTCAATGTATATTTCTTTGTCGTTGTGCCCATTTAGGCTGAAGTTGTAGTTTCCTAGCAGGTCTTTTGTTGGTGTGAACTGGTGAGTATCAACCATTCCTGGTGTGAGTTGCGAAAGTGGTATTGTTTCTCCTGGTCTTGTGATTTCTGCGTATGTTATTTTTGTTGGCTCGTCAAAATCAAGTGTAAAGGTTGGCTTTGCTACTGAGGTGTATATTGTGTTTGCAATTATTCTTCCGCCTGTTACTGAAATATTGAGCAATTTTGGCCCGTTGCATTTTTCGCACGCGTAGATTTCTATTTGTTTTATTATTTCAAGATTGTTTGCTGCGTCTCTGCTGTAGTAGACTATTGTGTTGTTTCCTATTGCTAATTGTGCGATTTGTTTTTTGCCTTCTTTCAACACTGTGTTTTTTAGGATTAATTGTGGGCTGCTCGTGATTATGTTGAATGTGCTCGCGTCTGCGCACGTGTTTGTTTCGTTTTTGATGCAGAAGTATGTTTTGTATCCTGTTTGTCCTGCGTGGTCTGTTGGCGCTGTTGTTTTGCTTGTTTTGTCAAATATTCTTATGTTGATAAAGTCTGTTTTGCCTGCCACGCCTGTTGGTATTAGTGTTGTGATTGGTGGGAAGTAGTCTTGTTCGCATGCTTTGTCTCCTAGCCTGCAGTCTTGGAATCCTGCTCCTGTGTTGCCGTCTGCGTTTTTTATGCACCCTGTTGTTTGTGTGTACTCGCATACTTTTATGTCGCACACGTTTCTGCTGAGTGTTGCTAGGCTGTTGTCCGGGTTGAGCTTTATTCCTCCTGTTGGCGCTCCGCATTGTAATGCAGTGTAGTCTGCGCATGTTGCTTCATCGCATGTCTTGCTTGTTCTTTTGTCTCTGTCATAGAAGCATGGGTAATTTGTGTTTCCTAGCGCTATGCTTCTTTCTTCGTTGCACTCGTCCCAGACTGCGCTTCTGGCTTCTAGGTTTCCCATTCCTGTTGTTCCGTTTGTCGCGCATAGTTTGCAGTTGTTGTATCTTTTGTCAATGCATACTCCTATTCCGAGGTCTCCGAACACGTCGTTCCATTGGCAGTCTCCTGCGTTGCAGTTGTCTGTTTCGCAGGATGTTTTGCTTCTGTAGTCGTTGCAATTCATTTTTGGCTCGCAGTTGTAGCATTTGTTTGGTGTTGTTTTGCTTCTGTCTAGGAAGCAGTAGCGTTTTGCTAGCGGGTTTTCGCATGTTTGTTTTGTTGCAAATAGTCCGAATGGCTCAAAGCCTATGCTGCATGGTTCTCTTTTTGCGCATCTTGGCCCGTTTTCATCTGCTACGCAGTACTGGTTTTGTTTTGCGTCGCAGATTACTTTTGGGCTTGGTTCTGCGAGTTTGTTTTTTTCGTTGCACTGCCATGCTTGGTTGAATCTTGTTGCGAATGTTAGGTTGACTGTTCTTGCGAAAGCGCTGGCGAATGTTGCGCCGTCATTCTGTACATAACCAAAGTTTGTGAGGTAGTCTTGGAATTGGTCGTAGTAGAAGTAGTTGATGCAGAATTTGTTTTGGCCTTGGTACCAGCATTCTATGTCTCCTGCGTTTCCTGTTGCGATTGCTGGCTGGCTGTCTCCTGATATTGTGTAGTGCGCGGCTACTGAGTATCTGTAGTCTTTGTTGAATTCTAGTTGTGTGTCTTCGTCTGTGAATATTGTTGTGGGTGGTGTTTCTGCTATGCTTTTGTAGTTTTCACATGTTGTTCCTGTGCATCTTGATATGTTTATGTAGTCTGCTGGGCAGGGCAGGCTAAAGCTTAGCCTTATTGTTTTTTGTCCTTTTACTGCTGCCACGCTTAGCTCTGTTGGTGCGGGTTTGTATGTTGGGTTTCCGCATCCTGGCACTACTGCTGCGCAGTCTCCTAGGCATGTTGTGGCTGTTTCTGTTGTTTGGCAGATTCCGTCTCCGCAATATCCTGTTGGTTTTGGTGTTATGGTGGCATTGCAGTGTTGGCTGCATGTTACTTGTAGGCTTGGTGGTATTCCTATGAACGTGTATCCTTTTGCGTCGCAGCTTGTTTTTGTGTCAAAGCTTCCGTTTCTGACAACTGGGTCGCAGCAGCATCCTATTGTTGCTTGTTGTGCTTCTGAAAGTATGGGAATGAGCAAAATAATTCCTATCGCAATAATTATTGTTATCGTACTTCGCATATTCCTACCTTTAGTGGTATTTCTTGTGAGTCAAACCAGTCGTTTGGGTGTTTGCTGTTGTCTTTTGCGTAGACTGTTATTTTGTACTGTTCAAATTCTGCTACTGAGAGTGGTATTTCGTTGTCTGTGGCTCTTGGCAGGTGTACTTCGTAGCTTATTTCGTTTTCATCCGGGTCTGATGCTTTTAGTTTGATTACGTATGGGTTTTGTCCTTCTGGGCATGGGTCGTCAATTTCTAGTTGTGAGTTTTCCTCGTCTATTTTTACCACATTTATTTTGGCTCCTCTGCCTTCTGGTGTGACGTGGAATCTTTCTGCTTGCAGTGGTTCTGTGTCGATTTGCCAGAGTGCTGGTCTTCTGTTTTTTCTTGGCAGCCAGAACTCGAATGGTTTGTTGCCAACTTGGCTTTGGGCGTCTTTGATTATGACGAAGCTGTCTTCGTTGTGTGGGAGTGTTGTGACTGAGAATGTGCTTTCTGGTTTGTATGAAATGTCTGTAACGTCTCCATCTATCATTGTTTTTATTGTGTAATATATTGTTGCTAGTCTGACTGGTATTCTTGCTGCGAAGTCTTTGAGTATTGCTTTGTCTCCTGCAGGTGTTGTTACGTCTACTGGCCAGAGTAGTTCTACGCTGAAGTATTGTTCTCCTATGAATTGTTCTTGTTTTAGTGCAAATACTAGTGTTGCGGTTGCTGTTCCTGGTGTTATTTTGTATCCTTTGCCTTCAAAGCTTTTCCAGTCCGCGCAGCTTGCTGTTCTTCCTGCAATGTATGTTTCTAGGTTTTCTTGTATTGACCCGCTTACTGATTCTTCTAGCGCGCTTATTTTGTATAGTTGTGGTAGTTTGCTTATGCCATAATATCCTGTGAATAATTCCTTGCCTTCATTGTTTGGGAATGTTTCAAACGGATACGTTGGTGGTTCTGAGTAGAATAGTGTGCCGACATTGCCTTCTGGTGGAATTATTACGTATGGCACTTTGAGTGTTCCTAGGTCTGGGTCTGTGTATTCTGCGTAGTCTTGTGGTTCTTGGCTTAGTCCTCCTTGACTTTGGTATATCGCTCCTCCTTGTCTGCCCAGAAGTGTCAGGCCTTCGTTTGTTGCTAGTGTTAGGCATGTTGTGATGTAGTCTTGTATTGGTTGTAGTGCTAGTTGTTCTAGTCTTTGTGATGTTTCTTTTGTTTCTATGCGTGCTTTCATTTTGCTTCCGATGTATATTGTTGTGCCGAATGCTATTAACACTAGAACTCCGATGATGATGAAGAC
>CAZXKS010000024.1:6591-13516 GCA_964641265.1 uncultured Methanosarcinales archaeon
ACTTTTCCTGTCATTTCTTTCCAGGCATCTGCTATGCTTTTGCTTATGTCGAACCTGCCTACTGGTGGTGTTTTGAGTGCTGTGATGTAGAATTCGGTTTCTGATGGTTGTTGCTCGCAATTCGCTCTGTCGTCGTATCTTTTGATTATTCTGTCGCAGGCGTCACCTGGCAGGTCTATGTTTGCGAAGTACCATCCTGCGTAGTCTTTTTGTGCTTTTGTGATGTTTCCGTGTCTGAAGCTGAAAAGGAAGTCTGTACCGTCTTTTGCAATGTAGACTTGGTCGAATTTTGGTGTTATGTTGTATGATGTGTAGTTGTACTGCGGGACGTCTGGGTTGTGTACGTATGTGAAAACATAGTTGTTGAGTTTGTTGTACGGATCGAGTAGTGTGTTTTGTGTTGTTGTCGTTATTGTTGGCAGTGAGCTTTCTTTTGCGTAGATTATGCTTTGCGTGTTGTGGTTGTACCATGCATTGCTTCCGCATGAATCATAATCTCCGTCTGTGTTTTTTTCATTGTCGCATGCTGTTTTGCTAATGTTTAGCGCTTGTAGTGGACTTTTTGTTCCGCTTATGTCTGTGTTTATTGCCATTCCAAAAGCGACATCGCTTCCGTACTTTAGCACGCATACATTGTTCGCGCAGTTTTCTACTCTGTTGCCTATCGTGCAGAATTTGCTTAGGAAACTTGTGACTGATCCATACGCTGTGTTGTACGCGTACTCGTTTAATGCTGCGTCATAACTGTTGCAGTAGAGCGCGTAGTTTGTTGGGCTTTCGCTGAGTGCTAGTGCTAGTAGTTGTTGTGCTACTAGTTTTGTTCTTGTGCTCCAGCTGCCGTTCTCGCAGTAGTTGTCTAGAACATATTGTGTTGAATTTAGGCATCCTAACCTGCCCATGAAGCATCTATCTGTTCTTGGGCAGTAACCTTTGCTCTTGTAGTCCCATGTGTCTTTTGATGTTACAGGCCCGACCCAGTCTGCTTGTTGTGCTAGTGCTGGCGTGAGTACTATTAAGCCAACTACTAGCCAAAATAGCGTCCGCATTCCCAAAACCTCTTTTTAGCCTTTTCAAACTAGGGCGATTTAAATACTTTTGGTGGCAGCTGAGATTAAACCATTGGCGCCGCTCTCAGTGGTTAACTACTCGCAGAAATAGCCCAAATCTTCAATCGTGTAGTATGTTCCTTTGTCTTGGCATGTTATGCCGTTCCAGCACTCGTCTGCTGGGCAGCAGCCTTTTGCTTTTACTGC
Source organism: uncultured Methanosarcinales archaeon (assembly GCA_964641265.1). Lineage (GTDB taxonomy): Archaea > Nanobdellota > Nanobdellia > Woesearchaeales > ARS49 > CABMGU01. The sequence continues at coordinate 7,845 of CAZXKS010000024.1, forward strand.
TATTGGTGGCGTCCATTTGATTTGTTTTGCTGTCGTGTTTGTGCCTGGCGTTTCGCTTGTTTCCATCCATTCTCCTTCTGGCCCGCATACGGCGTTCTTGCCTGCTCCGTAAACGTCTTCGTATATCTTGCTGCATTCTGCGTTGTTAGCGACTAATTGTGTATTCGTGTAGCCGTCTGTTTGTGTTAGTGTTGTGCTTAGCTTGCAGCCTGCAAAGCTTCCGTTAACGTTTAGTACTCCTGTTGTTGGGCTGCCTCCTATTGGTATTGGTTGTTTGTTCCAGCACGCTACTCCTTTTTTGGGATTGTTATAGTAGTTTTTTGTTCCGTCTGTACAGCATTCTGTTGTCATGAACTTGTTGCCAGAGGCAGCCGTGTTGCCTGCTCCGCATTCGGTGATCGTGTTGTTTACGCAGATGTAGTCGTGGCCTGAGATTGTGATTGCAGTGCTCATGGCTTGTGTGCTGAGCGGTTTGCCATAGTAATAGAAGGTGCCTGTTCCGCAGCCATGGAAGTTTGTGCCATCGGTTACAACATTGACGCTGTCGCATGCCGTGTATATTCTACCTGCATCGAGACGCAGAAAGTCCAGGTATTCTGTTTCTGTTAGCTCGTGCTTGCTTGGCCCTGTTCTGAGTCCTCCGAGCCAATCTAGTTTTGCGCTCCAGGTGTCTGTTAGCCGTAATGATCCTGCCTCTGCTGGTATTATACACTCTTTTGCTAAATAGCTTGCCACGTTGTCTATGACGCATATTGCTCCATCAGCGCATGTTTCTGTTACTTCGTAGCTGCAATCAGTTCCATAGCAGAGGCTCAGTTGGTATGTAATGGCTGCTAGCACGCTGGTTACAAGAATTAGCAAGACTATAATCCATGCAAAAATCAAGCGCATGAGCTTACTACCGTCCAAAAATTTATAAAGGTTTCGTGAGTGTTGTTGTTCATGTCAAAAAAGGTGATTGCACTCTTTGTGATTCTGTTGATTGTAGCTTCTGGTGTTGGTTGGTGGTTTTTCTTGTCGCCACAGGCCAATCTCCGTCGTTGTGCAAGGCTTGATGGTCCGTCATTTCTGGAGTGTCTGAGTGGAATTCTGGGGCGTGAGTTGAAGATTCGGGATTGTGAACAATTTGTATATGAGGACGTTCCTGTGTTGTATGATCGTTGCGTGTCAGAACTTGCTGCGTCTGTTGAAGATTGCGAGTTTTATCGTAATCCTGAAGAGCAGGCCTATTGTAAATACCCTTTTACCGCTGATTTTTCGGCTTGCACGGAGCTTTCGCTTGTTGAGAAGGAAAAGTGTGAAGAAGATTTGCGCTATGAATTTGACTGCGCGCAGTTCCAAAGTGCCATGCGTGATGATTGCTATTTTAATAAGGCCAAAAATGTGGAAGATTGTGAGTTAATTTCGAATGAAGGTTTCAGGACCCGCTGTCGAGCTGTTGTAAGCGGGGACATAGTGTTGTGCCGTGGAGCTGATGATGTAAGAGAGTGTGAATATGCTCTTTTTGACATCGTGACTGACTGCAGTCTTTTTGAAACGCGGGAACTTCATGATGACTGTGTGTTCGTGCAAGCAAAAAGTATAAAAGATTGTAGGGCAATTAAAAGTTCGGAAAGGCAGATTTATTGTGAAGCACTTCGTGGCGGTGATGCCAAAAAATGTGCAAAATTGTCAGAAAGGTGGAAAACTCAATGCCAAGAAATATTAGGTTAAAGCAAATACTTGCTGTTTTGTTGGTGGCTTTGGTAGTTATAATTTTCATCCCTGACGTCAAAGCGGATAAAGTAAAAAGACACACACTTTGTTATTATTTGAAAACGCCAATAACCCTTAAACCGGCTGAAAGTAAGATCGAGGCATCAATATGGGAAGAAACAGAAACTATTATTGGTTCGGATGATGATAGCGCTACGACTGCACTTAACCGTGCACGTGAAGCGTGCCAAAGGAACGGCGGAATCCCACTGATCTGAATATTTTTTTATTCTAGCGCATCCCTAGCGTCGAGAACAGCGCCTTGATATCTTGCGCTCCCCGCATCTCCCATGGGTTTGTTGCAAAGCTTGCTATTCTTATTGGTGTTTTGTATTTTTTGCAGAATGTGATGTTTTGCGCGATTCTGCCTAGCAGTATTGCTCTTTTTTGTCCGGTGTAGTTGAGTATTGTTGAGAACGAAAATCCGATTTGTACTTTTTTTTCTGTTGCTAGCTTGCATAATACTTGGTTTAGTCCTCCTGCTCTGTAGTGTGTTGGGTCTTTTGCTTCTAGAAGTTCAAAGCCGAATACAATGTCTGCTCCTCGTTCGATTGCTTCTCTGCTCGCACTGCATATTGCCATGAGATTGCTATCGTGTGCTTTTCTTACATTTTTTGGTTCTACAAGCAGCGCATTTGTAATTGGTATTGCTGTTTCTTTTGTGTAAAATTCTTTTTTGTCTTTGTACACGAAGACTATGCCTTCAAGGCCGAGCCTTTTTGCTATTTGTATGTATTCTTCTTCGTTTTTGTTTGGAAAGACTATATCAATCATGCAAAAAAGTTCTGACGATAAGTATTTAAAATGCTTTCGACGGGAAATGGTTATGCTTCAAAGAATTCAGAAGATTCTCGCCCAGGCCGGCATTGCTAGTAGGCGTAAAGCTGAGCAGTTGATTAGCCAGGGCAGGGTTATGGTTAACGGCAAGGTTGCGAAATTAGGCCAGAGTGCTGACCCTGACAAGGATAAGGTTACAGTCAACGGCAAGCTTGTTGTTTTGGAGAAAAAGGTTTACATCGTGCTTAACAAGCCGCGTGGTTATGTGACAACTGTTGAAGAGAAGTTTGGTATGAGGACTATTATGGATCTTGTTAAAGTGCCTCAGCGTGTTTTTCCTGTTGGCCGGTTGGACAAGGATACTGAGGGCTTGTTGTTGTTGACTAATGATGGTGATTTTGCTAACAAGTTGACTCATCCTCGTTTTGAGGTCGAGAAGGAGTATTTTGTTGTTCTTGACAAGCCTGTTGGTGTGGAAGTGGCAGAATTTTTGGGACGTGGTGTTGTGATTGATAATCGTAGAGTGAAGTTTTCTCGCTTTGATATTTCTGGCAGGGAGGTTGTCTTGGTTATTCATGAGGGTCGTAAGCATATTGTTAGGAGGATTTTTGAAAAGCTTGGTTTTCATGTTAAGCGTTTGGTTCGTACTCAGATTTCTTTTTTGAGCTTGGATAAGTTGCCTGTTGGTAAGTGGAGGTTTTTGACTGAGAAGGAGCTTAAGCTTTTCTGAATTCGTCAAGTCTTTTTTCGATTTGTTCTTCTGTCATGCCGCTTAGCGGTCTTAGTACGAGCATTTTGGTTTGGACTGGTTTTATTTGTTCGAGCGTCTGGCCTACAACTAGCCCTTTTGCTTTTGTTTCTTCTGCAATTAAGTCTATTTCGTTTTCTTCTTTGATTATTCGTTGTCCTTGTGCGCCGTATCTTGTTAGCATGCTTTCTGTTTCTTTGTACGCGATTGGAAATACGGTGCATCCTCTTTTTAGCATTAGCATTGCTGCTAGCACGTCTGCTTGGTTTTCAATGAGTGCTAGCATTGTGCCTTGGGTGTCTGCTGGCAGTCCTCCGAAGCATTCTTCTTTTTCTGTGAAGATGTAGGCTTTTTTGTTGATTAGTTCTACGCGGACTTCTATGTCATATTCTGTTAGGTCTACTTCTGCTTGTGTTCTTTCTACTATTTCTGCTCCTAGTTGTTTTTCAACTTCTAGGGATTTTAGTTCTGTTGTTTTGTCTAGTCGTTGGCAGCTTACGCGGAAGCTTACGTTTTGGTTTAGCTCGCATTGGTTTAGTGTTGCGTCTGCCATTTTTGGGATTTCTATTGGTGTTTCGAGCGCGTGGCTGTAGCTTGCTATTCCAAAGATGCGTTTTAGTATTGGAAGTTTTCCGCTTTTGTGTATTATTATTCTTCCTAGTCTTCGTTCTATTGGTCCTATGTTGATTGCTTCTTTTCGCAATGCTTGTCTTATGTTTTGAATTAGTTTTTCTTCGTACCATTGTCTGTTCTTTTTTTTCAGGCTGATTTCGTTGTATCTGACCAGAATTACGGGTTTCATGCTAGTTCTCTTATTGTTTTTATTGCGTAATTTATTTCTTCTTCTGTTGTGTACTTGCTTAGTACAAATCTTAGAGAGCCTTTTAGCGCTTGTAGTGGTAAATTCAAAGCTTTTAGCACGTGGCTTGGTGTTAGTTGTTGTGCTTGGCACGCGCTTCCCATCGAGCACGCAATGCCTTTTTCGTCTAGCAACAGCATTAGGCTTTCTGCTTCTTTTCTAAATGCGAGGTTTGCGTTGTTGCATAGTCTTTGTTTTCTTGAGCCGTTGAGTATTGCGACATCTTTCAAACCGTCAATTAATTTGTCTCGCAATGTTGTCATGCGCATGATGTCTTTTTCCGTTATGATTTCTGTTGCTTTTGCAAAGCCTGTTATGCCTGGCACGTTTTGTGTTCCTGCTCTTTTTGAGAATTCGTGCGGCCCTCCTACGAGTAATGGTGTTAATGGCGTTCCTTCTTTTATTGCTAGTGCTCCTATTCCTTTTGGCCCGTGTATTTTGTGCGCGTTTATTGATACCAGGTCTGCTTTTAGTGTTTTTGTTTTGCAAAAGCTTTGCATGGCGTCTGTGTGAAATATCACGTTGTTTTCTTGGCAGATTTTGTGTATTTCTTCTATTGGTTGTATTGTTCCTATTTCGTTGTTCGCGTGCATTATGCTTACGAGTATTGTTTCTTTGGTGAGCGCTTTTTGTAGCGCTTCAAGTTTTACTATTCCTTCTTTGTCAACTGGTAAATAGGTTATTTTGTATCCTTCTAGTTGTTTGCAGGCTTCTAGCACTGAGACGTGTTCTATTTGTGTTGTTATGATGTGTTTTCCTTTGTGTTTTAGCGCTTTTACAATGCCGAATATGGCCGTGTTGTTTGATTCTGTTCCGCTGCCTGTGAATATGAGTTCTTCTGTTTTGAAACCGAGCTTTTTCGCAATGGTTTCTCTTGCTTTTTCTATTGCTTCTTGTGCTTCCCTGCCGTAGCCGTGCATGCTTTGTGGGTTTCCGAATTTTTCTTGCCAGTATGGCTTCATTGATTCTATTACTTCTGACGCTGTTTGTGTTGTTGCCCCGTTGTCTAAGTAGGCTCGCATGCTTGTGAACCCTTTTTGATTTGTTTTAAATCTTCCGACGTAAGCTTTATAAACCCCTTGCTGTCCTCCTTCGTGTATGACTATTCCGCGTTATCGTTCAAGGACTTTTAGGCGCGTTTTTGTGCGCGTTCCTAGCGGCCAGACTGTGCTGCATCATCGTAGGCGTAGGAATGCGGCTGCGCAGTGTGCTCAGTGTAGAGTAATTTTGCCTGGTGTTGCTCGTGGTACTAAAACAATTGTTAAGAAGATTCCTAGGAGTGCGCGTAGGCCTGAGCGTCCTTTTGGTGGCTACTTTTGTAGCGCGTGCACTAGGCGAACGATTATCGCGAGGGTTAGAGTTTAATTTTTCGTGCGGGGTGCGGTGACGTCCTGCGGAGGAAACGAAAATGATTGAAGTCGGAAGAGTTTGTGTGAAGATTGCCGGCAGGGATGCTGGCTTGAAGTGTGTTGTTGTTGAAGTTCTTGACAAGACTTTGGTCTTGATTGATGGCGAGACTAGAAGGCGCAAGTG
>CAZXKS010000025.1:0-1649 GCA_964641265.1 uncultured Methanosarcinales archaeon
ACAGCGCACACGTTCGGCGTTGGCATTGTAACGTTTGATGGGAAACTCTTGGCTAATGTTAAGGATACTTTCACGACTGAAACTGGCGGCATGATTCCAAGCGATGTTGCAAAGCATCACGAGAAGGTTAAGGACGAAATCTTGCAGAACACATTGAAAAAAGCAAATTTGTCTATGAAAGATATTTCTTTAATCAGTTATTCTGCCGCTCCTGGCATGCCTCCCATGCTTCATGTTGGTTTGCGTTTTGCAAAAGAACTGGCAAAGAAACATAATCTTCCGTTAATTGGTGTAAATCACAGCATCTGCCATCTAACCATTGGCGACTTAATCTGCAAAGCCAAAGACCCTGTTTATTTGTACGTCTCTGGTCCTAACACGCAAGTTATAGCGTTTGCTGGTGGTAAATATCGTATTTTCGGAGAAACTTTAGACTTAGGACTCGGCAATATGCTTGACAAGTTTGCGAGAGAGATTGGTCTTGGTTTTCCTGGCGGTCCAAAGATTGAACAGCTAGCAAAGGGCAAGTATGTTGAACTGCCATACAGCGTCAAGGGTATGGATGTTTCTTTTGCTGGTATGCTTACAAAAGCCTTGAGACTCTTCAAGGAAGGCGTTCCAAAAGAAGATTTGTGTTTCAGCTTGCAGGAGACCGCTTTTGCCATGCTTGCTGAGGTTGCAGAAAGAGCCATTGCTCATACTGATAAGAATGAATTGTTGTTAATCGGTGGTGTTGCTGCTAACAAGCGTTTGTGTGAGATGCTCAATATCATGTGCAAGGAGCGTGGCGCTAAGTTCTACGCAGTTCCTTTGGAATATAGTGGTGACCAGGGTGTTATGATTGCCTGGCAGGGTGTTCAGCAGTTTAAGGCGGGTGATAAAGTTGATCCTGACAAGGCAGAAATTCGTCCATACGAGCGTATTGATGAAGTTGAAGTGAGTTGGAGATGAGTAAAGCTGTTTTTGATAAAATAAAGCAAGTTCTTGATGAAAATAATCTGAAGTATCAAGTTCGTACGCATGAACCGGTTTTTACTTCTGAGCAGGCTGCGAAAATGCGCGGTCGGGGTATTGAAGAAGGACTAAGGCGCGGCGCTAAGGCGATGATTTTCAAGGTTGATGACAATTTCGTCCAGTGTATCGTTCCTGCCCACATGATTGTTGATACGAAGAAGGTTAAGGCGTTGCTTAAAGTTAAGAAAGTGCGTCTTGCAACTGCTGAAGAGGTTCTAAAAGTTACTGACTGCGAGCCTGGCAGCGTTCCGCCTTTTGGCAACTTGTTCAATCTTCCAGTATACTGCGACCAGAATCTCGCAGAAGAAATTGATTTTAATGCTGGCTTGCATGATACTAGTATTACGATGAAGAGAATTGATTGGGAGAATGTTGTTAAGCCAATTATTTCAGATCTCAGTAAGGAGAGGGGTGTGTCTTAGAAATCCGGTTTTTTTTTAATTTACCGTTTGCTCTTTTTCGGTTTTGCCTTTTTTGCCCTTCTTTCTGGAGCGCGCGCCATTTTGTGCGCTTTTTCATACTTTTCTTCTAGTACTGGCGCCAGTGGCTCAAAGATTAGTCCGCATTCTCTGCAGATTACTTGTTCTCGGCTCTCACTGTGTACTATGTTCGAGCTCGCGCAATCCGGGCATTCT
>CAZXKS010000025.1:1749-11993 GCA_964641265.1 uncultured Methanosarcinales archaeon
TTGCTGCTTCAAATTGTTTGAATACTCGTGTGAGCGAGTTGCCGCTTACAACTTCATCGATTGATAAGAAGCTTCCTCCATTCGGCACGCGTGCCCCTATTAGATTTTCAAAAACTCCTCTTAGAACCTCCCGTACTCTGTATACTCGGTTTGATGCTGGAACATATTCAACTTTTTCATTAGGAAACTGTTCGTCAATTATGTTTAGAACGTCTATGAATGATACTGCTCCGAACATTGGAGCTAAAATGCAGTCAGGTTTTCTTTCGCGGACAATCTCCGCCACCTTTTCCATGCTTTTGACAAAGGCTTCCACAGTGGCATAATTATTAGGATCCATATATTGTCAAGAACGAAGCGTGATTTATAAATCTTTCGGATTGTTACTACTTTAAGATGACTACAAGTCCTTGAGGCTTTTAAGCAGGCCTTCTTTTCCTTCCCAGTCTAGAGCTTCTTTTAGTACTTCGTTTAGGTGCTCTACTGGTATTATTTTGACTTTGGCCATCTTTTCTTTATCTACTATGATGTCCTGTAAATTCGACTTTGGCACTATTATTCTTTTTATTCCTGCTTCTATTGCTGCTTCTACTTTTGCCGAGACCCCTCCTACTGGGAGTACTTCTCCTCGAACGCTCAAGCTGCCAGTCATCGCCGTGTCTTGTCTTACAGGAACATCTTTCAAAGCGCTGATTATTGCGATAGCAACTGCTATGCTCGCGCTGTCTCCTTCTACTCCTTCGTATGTTTGCAAAAACTGCACGTAAATGTCGTATTCTTTGATGTCAGTGCCGAAGTATTTCTTGACTATGGGAGTTACGTTTTTGACTGCTTCTTTCGCAATAGTTCCCAATTTACCAGTGGCCACAATTTCTTTTTCTTTGCCCCAGGGTCCTACTGCTGCTTCTATTGGTAATATTATGCCTGAGAATGTTCCTCCTCCGCCTATTACTGCCAGCCCATTTACTCTTCCGACCTGTTTGCCTTCAGTAACGATAATCTCGTATTCTCTTTTTCTTTCTATGAACTTGTCTGCTATTTGTTGTTCTAGTGGTCTTGCTATCTTTTTCGCTGCCAGGAAGTGTTCTCTTGTTACAAGTTTTGCTTTTTTCTCTATCGCTATGTCTCCTGCCGCTCTTATTAGCCCTCCTAGTTCTCTTAGGCGTAATGTCAGGTGTGCTTTTCTGTTTGCTAGTCTTCTTGCATCGTCTATTACTGCCATTACAGCTTCTTTGGTGAAGTGTGGTATTTTTTTGTCTCTTGTTACTTCTTGTGCTACAAATCTTGCTATTTTTTCTCTGTTTTCTTCATTGTCAGCCACGGTGTCTTTCATGAATATTTCGTAGCCGTATCCTCTTATTCTGCTTCTTAGCGCTGGGTGCATTTTTTGTACTGTTTCAAGATTTCCTGCTGCTAAGAGTATGAAGTTGCATGGTACTGGTTCTGTTCTTACCATTGCTCCTGCTGATCTTTCGCTTTGTCCTGTAATGGCATATTTTCCTTCTTGTAATGAAGTAAGCATTTCCTGCTGTGTCATCGGGTCTAGTATTGCAATTTCGTCTACAAATAACACTCCCATGTGTGCTTTGTGGATTAAACCAGCTACTACTCTTTCGTGTGCTGGCGTTCCTAGTCCGCCTGACTGGAGCGGATCGTGAAGTACGTCGCCTAGTAGTGCTCCTGCGTGTGCTCCTGTTGCGTCCCAGAATGGTGCTTGTTTTTTTCCGTAATTGTCCACGACTATTTTTGGCGTTTCTATTTTTTGTCCGCCGAGTGCTCTTCTTCCGAGGCTCATGAACATTACGTATGCTGCCAGGAATATCATGCCTCCGAGGAAGAATGCTGCAAACATTATGTCGCTGTTGTAATGTCGTCTTGCCCACCATGGCATGATCATTGATGCTATCAGCAATGCGATCAATACAATATTTTGTAGTCTGAAGAATCCCATGTTTTGTATGCGTGCTTTTGCTACCAGATCCCTTCCCTTGCCTGCCGGTACTGCCCTTATTAGTGGTTGGTTTTCGTCGTTTGGGTTGAAGAATGCTAAAATATCCACGAGTTTTTCTTTTGGCAGCAGTTCTGCTAGCGCCATTCCTAGCATGCTTTTTCCTGTTCCCGGCTCTCCTATCAATAGAACGTGTCTTCTTTGTTGTGCTGCTTTTTTGATTATCGCACAAGCTTCATCCTGGCCTATGACTTGGTCTATTATTTTGTCTGGTACTTTTATTTCTGCTGTGCTTTTGAAGTTTAGTTCTTTGACCATTTCCCCGTTTCTTTTAACAATTTGGATGTTTATAAAGTTTGTGCTATATAAATATTTTGAATTTTCACCATCTTCGAGTAGTAAAAAAGCAAAGGTTTTTATACCTTGAGTTCGTAATGCTATATGAAAGAGGAGCTATGACTAACCTTACGACCCTTTGTATTGTATCAGACCTTCACGGTGAAGAGAAAAAGTTCAGTCAATTAGGTGGCATTTCTCAGGGCTGCAGTGCGGTTATCACTTGCGGTGATGATTTTGATAGGGAACTGAAAGGTAATTACGAGTCTAACGCGCTTATATCTGCACTTCTAAAAAAGCATCAGCAGAAGAGTAGAATTTCTCCTACTACTTCCAGTGCTTTGGAAGCCTTGCTTCACGAGATTGAGCCGTTGCCTGAAGAAGAGCAAAAGCGAAGACTGGATGATTTTAATACGCAACACCCTGAGGTTGCGGCAGAATCTGAGCGTATCGGAAATGCCATCAAGACAGGGTTTGCCGAGTATTTTGGGAATAATGCCAGAGCGCTTAACCAACACTATGCTGGGCTTGGAATTCCTGTTTTTGGCACTGCAGGAAATCATGATCCTATTCCAGCTTTGGAAGAAATGTCTGCTGTCAAGTATTTGTTTGGTGAGGCTGTTAATTTTAAGGGCCTTAGCATAGGTGGTCTTCCTGCTACAGGCGAGTGGGTTCCTGGGCCAATGCGTTTCTGCCGTGAATTTTTCCCGCATCTCGAGCATTATTCTCCGGTTGCTGATGAGAATCAGGAAGGTGAGATTTCTGGTTTGGCGAAAAAGCTTCTTGAAAAGCCTATTGACATTTTTGTAACGCACAAGGCATACAGGAAGGACTTGCAGCATTGGGATAAATATTATGCCAAGGATGACCAGTTCGGCGTTGATGCTGGCGCGGTTGCCGTGGCAAAAAGAAGCAGGCCTAAGCTAAACGTGTTTGGTCATTATCATATGGAAAGGCCGAAAGTAGCAGAGCGTGATGGCACGTTCCATGTTTATGTTGGACCAAATGCTGCTGTTAAAGTGACTCTTGACGGCAATAGACCTGTAAAGTTCGATAGCGTTTTCTACTAAAGTTCAACTTCTCCTCCTGGAGGTATTTCTTCAGCGCGTACGCTTTTGCCCCTTCCAGCTGGACCTGCTTTTGCAGTGGGGCCTGGTTTTGGTGCTGGTTTTGTTGGCGCAGCTGCTTTTTCTGGTCTTAGTAAGAAGTACATTGCTAATGCAAGGGTTCCTAGCAGAACGACAGGCCATAATATTGTGTTAAAAAATCTTCTTTCATCAATTATTCCTGCTTGTGCCAGTCCGTAAAACGCGAATAGTGCAATTAGTGCTATCATTATTGCAACAAATAGTTTGTTTTTGTTCCCGCCTTCCGCTCCTGCCAGTCCGAAGATGAGCGCGAGCATTAATCCTATTATCAATATCAGTACAAAGTATGCCAGAAGAGTGTTGATGACGTTCAGCATGCTAGTGGCCAGAACCGCAAAGAATCCCATTACAAATGCTACCATTGCATTTAATTTTTTTCTTGGTTTTTTGTCCTCAACACCCAATACTTGTGTTCGTTGCAGAATTGCGTATGTCAATGTGAACACTAGCATGAATGGCAGGATTACGTCAAGCAAGCCAATGTCAACTAGTAATTGTAGCGCCTCTTTTACCATTGATTTTGTCAATTGGAATGCATTATAAAAAGGTTGTGCCAGAGCATTAAACAACTAATGGTTTAACAGTTTCTTGCAAATAGGTCGGAAAGGTGACCATTGTTTCTGTCTGCAGGAGGAAGAAGCAGAGACAATTGTTTCCAAGTGGTTGCGGAATTTAGTGTGGTGATTATAACCATTACTAAGTGGTAAAAAACGATGGATTTAAATACTTGTTCGTTTGATTTAGAGATGTGGTAATTGGAACTTATTTATTATATCGTGGACAAGAACATTTAGTCTTTCGAGATAATATTCTTCGCGAAAAAGCTTTGGAGGAAATAGGCAGAATTCCCGTACTTTTATTACCTTCAACTGACATATGGAATTTTAATGCGCATCACAATTCTAACCAACTTGATACGGCACAGAGGGTTGCTAAATCTCTTGGAATGGGGCAAGATCCTATTAATATTGTTGAAGGTCATTACTCTCCTAGTGGAGGGAAAAGTAATTTTGCGTCCTCTGATTATCACACAAGGAGAGAAGTTGATCCTAATGCTCCACTATCCTCGTTGATTAAAAGAATGTTATTTTATGATGGCCTGAAAACAGGTATACTTTTTGAAGGTTTGAAACATGCACCCTCCTTCGGAATAGAAGAACAGCCCATGTTTCCTCATTCATCTGAATTAATAGAAAGTGGTTTTAGACATGATCAAAATGTTTCTCGACCTGAAAGATTAACTGATGTAATTATAGGACTTGAAAGTTCTGGAAAGTTAGTAAGGGTGGCCAGAGATGCATTTAGTACTGACGGTTCTTTGTACAAAGACGCTTTTGCTATTTATGTAAAATAATAAACAATTCTTGCCCTTTATTGAACTTCGTTTTTGATAGAAATTTTGCCACTACGCGACTTTGAGTTTTTGGGCTTCGCCGAATGTTGCACTATCCCTACCTTTTCAAAACATCTTTTTCAAATGGTCTGCATATATCGTAATATGGGCATTGTCCTGTGCTCCACTTGCACAATGGTCCTGGGCTTTTTGGGTAATGGTTGACGTCTCGTGTTTGTGTTACGGCGTGTATGTGTTCGATTTCTTTTTTTGCCATTTCTAGCAGCGCTTGGTCAACGTCAACGAGGCTTTCTTGTCCTTTTAGAAAGTATACTCCTACTTGTTTTGGCATTTGGCCGTGTTTGTCAAAATATAGTAACGAATAGATCCCTAGTTGGAGTAGGTGTTCATTCAAGTTTTCGCTGCTTGATGTTTTGTAGTCCATAAGCCTTACTGTGCCGTCTCCGTTGTTCTCGATTGCGTCTATAACGCCTCTTGTGTGGTATTTTTCTGATACAAACATGAGTTCTCTTATCGGCGTTAGTTGTTTGAATCTTTCTTGGAACGTTCCTTCTTTATTTGATATTTTTTTGCAGAACAGTTCTAGCCAGTTGAACAGCATCATTAGTGTTTCTTCAAAATAGTGTATTTGTTTGTCTTGGCTCACTTCTAGAGTGTCTATTTGTTGTTTGTAATTCTTCCATTCTTTCAGTAATAGTTCTTGCATGATGAATTTGAGGTGGGCTTCATGGTTTTCCATTGAAATAGCGCTTGTGTCTATGTCAAAGAAGTGTTCAAGCACAGAGTGCGCAATGTTTCCTCTTACCTGGTGTATGTTTGGCGGCGCTGGTATCTGTAGGATGTATGAGTAGTAGTATCTTCTTGGGCATTGCTTGTAAGTTTTGATAGAGCTCGGACTTTGCACCTTTTTTTCTTGCATGAAAAACAGCAAACATCAGTCCTTTTTATGCCTTTAGGTGCCAAAGTCGTAAGGTTTCCGGACTAACCCGTAAACTTTCCGGATTTTTGTGCGATGCGAATATTAAGGAGTAAAACATAAAGAAAAATGCGCCGGCGCACCCTTTATGAAACGCAAAACCATCTTGCTAACTTCATTGTTCCTTTCTGTAGTCGGCATTGTCGCTCTTTTCTTTCTCAAGCCAGAAGTTTCTCCTCAACAATTGCAGTTGGAAGGTGTTGTTAAGAATGTCTGGCAAAAGGAAAACGCTGCTTTCATCCGGTTTGTTCCTGACAACATGACAGTTGTTTCTTTTAATCAAATTGATCTCGAGCCAGGTCATCATGTTTTAACTGGTCGTTTGCAGCAATACAAGGGTCGTGTTGAGTTCGTGGTGGAAGGTTATGATTGAGGCTGTTTTTCTCGGCAGTTTGCTCGGCGTTCTTGCCGGCCTTTTTCCTGGTTTTCATACTAATCTTATTGCTGTCATCATTGCCAGTCTTAATTTGGATGTTTGGTTTGCTTCTGTTTTTCTTGTAGCCGTTGCAGTTTCGCGTTCAGTTATTGATGCCGTTCCTACTGTTTTTCTTGGTGCTTCTGATGATGTTATGGCTTTGCTTCCAGGCCATCGTTTGTTGAAGAAGGGTTGTGGTATTGAAGCAGTGAAGTTTTGCGTTCTTGGCAGCATTTTGGGAGTTATTGTAGGCGTTTTGTTAATCCCATTTTTTATTGTTATTTTTCCTTTACTATTTTCTTTTATTCGTCCTTGGCTTTTTTGGCTTCTTTTAGTTATGGTTATTATTTTGTTCGCGCGTGATTCTTGGTGGGCGATAATTGTTTTCTTGCTTGCTGGTCTTCTGGGAATTCTTTCTCTGAGCAGTGTTCGTGAGCCTTTGTTTCCTCTTCTTTCTGGTTTGTTTGGCGCGAGTGGGCTTTTGTTTTCTTTGTTTAGCAATGTTGAAATTCCGCCTCAGGTTGAAACGGACGTTATTAGAATGCGTAAGCTTCCTATGTTCTTGTCTGTTCTAGCCGGTGTTCTTGCCGGCAGTATTGTTACTTTGTTTCCTGGCCTTGGTCCTTCTCAAGCTGCTGCTTTAGCCCAGGTTAAGAAGATGAAATCATTGCGTTATCTTGTCCTTGTTGGCGCGCTTGGCACTGTTGACGTTCTTATTTCTTTAGTTACTTTTTTTGTTCTTGGCAAGGCGAGGAATGGCGCGGTTGTTGTTATTGAGCAACTTCTTGGCGTCATCACCAAGTCTTCTTTGTTTTATTTGGTCGCCGTTGCTTGTGTTGCTGCCGGTTTGTCAGCAATTGCTGCTTTGTACGCTTCACGATGGTATGCACTGCTTGTTGAGAACATTGATTATGCTTGGATTTCGTTAACTGTTTTGTTGTTGCTTTTGTCCGTGAGTTTCTTGCTCTCCGGCTGGCTGGGCCTCGTAGTTTTTCTAACAGCAACAGCTATTGGTCTTATTGCTCCGTTAACTAGTGTTTCGAGAAGTCACGCGATGGGTTGCTTGTTAGTTCCGACGCTTTTCTTATTATGGTAATTCCGCAGTAAGCTTTATAAACACGCCATTTTCTCTTCGTGACATGATGGGCATTATATCTCATTTCCGGGGAAGTTTCAGGCGTAAGAAGGGCAATCATTTGATAGTCATCCTTCCGGGTGTTGATAGTAGGGATAAGGCGCAATCTTATGTTGGCAAAAGCGCTGTCTGGGCTGCTCCTGGCAAGCAAAAGAAGTTGATTAAGGGAAAAATTTCTGCCGCGCATGGCAATAAGGGCGCGTTAAGGGTTATTTTCGAACGCGGAATGCCTGGCCAAAGCTTGGGCCAAGAAATTAAGATTGAATGATTTTTACTCTTAGTAATTTTATTTTCTCTGTTCGCAATCTTTCAATTTCTGCTTCAACAGATGCAAATAATAGTTCAAAATCTCGGTTGCGTAGTGCTTCAAGCACGCCTTTTGTTATACCTTCATCCACGAACGGTTGTGGGATTTCTTGGTAGTATTCTCCAATCAGCACTTCTGCTAGGTTGAAATTGCGGTGTGCTTCTAGCGCGTTGTGCGCGCTTTCAAGCGTGACCAGCAATTTGTTAATGGTATTCCTTGATGGAGTGTATTTTTTTTGCAAAGATTTCCTTTTCTTTTTCTGCTTCATAGTGGCTCAGTGCTCCTACAATTCCGTGCATGATTAGGCTTCTGTCATTCTGCATAAGTCCTTGCTCAATGTAATGCTGGTGTTTTTCGTCAACAACGTCTTTTGTTAATGAGCGTATTTCTTCTTTGTCGAAATCTTGTTGGCTTAGTGTTGCGAGCGCGTTGCTTAGTTGCGAGATGGCTTGGTCCGTTTTCATCAGAACTTTATCCAGTCTGGAAGTATTGGTTCAACGACTGGGTAAGCGTAAGGTGCTGCTATTATCAAGGCTCCGATCAATACGCTGTGGAACCATGTCTCTCCAAGTCCTGCGCCTCCCATTCCTGATTTGATTGCCCTGCTGACTCCGTGGATTTTTATTGCCGCAACAAGTCCAATGGCAATCTGCAAGCCTAGCGCGGTTCCGAGTAAGGGAATTGCTTGCAATGCTGGAATCAGATCTAGTACAAATTGAGCGTTCATCGTGCAAAATACAAACAAGATAGATAGTAAGAATGCGTGTATCGTGTGTCCGAATCTATGTGTTGCTACAGTCACGTCTCTGTGAATTACTATTGCTTCGTACGCGCCTATAATTAATCCTAATGCAAGTGATGGTCCAAGGATTATTGCAACTGCAGGTTCTGCCAATGTATTCACCTCTTTTAACAATGTTAAAAGACTCGCCGAATATCATTCGGCGTTGTCTCTTTTTGAGAATATACTTTAGTGTGCTATTTAAATCTTATGCCGTGAGTTCTCGCGGAAGTGGAAACACGATGTCTTCTCTTGCCGTTTCGAAATGTTCAATTGCGAGTTTGGCGTTTTTTATCTTGAATAATTCAATGACTTCCTGTACGAGTTTTTCAGGCGCCGATGCTCCGGATGTAATGCCCACCGCTGTAATATTATCCAGCCATTTTTCATCAATGGCGTGCTTGTCTGAAATTAGATAGGCTTTTGTTCCTTCTCTCTGTGCTGTTTCAACAAGTCTTTTTGAGTTTGAGCTGTTCTGCGAGCCAACCACCAATATGAGTTCGCATTTCTTTGCGAGTTCTTTTACTGCATTTTGCCTGTTTGTCGTTGCATAGCAGATGTCTTCTCTTGGCGGCGTTGTTAAGTCAGGATATTTTGTTTTTAAAGAGGCCATTATGTCTTTTGTTTCATCAACGCTCAATGTTGTCTGCGTTAATACTGCCACTTTTCCATCAATCTTTAACGTGTTGACATCTTCAACGCTTTCGACAAGATGCATCGGCACTTCCCCCATAGTGCCCTCGACTTCCGGATGGCCTTTGTGCCCGATTAAAACAAGTTCATAACCTTCTTTTTTGTATTTGATTGCTTCCCAGTGCACTTTTGTCACCAGCGGACAAGTCGCGTCAATAGTTTTCAAATTTCTGCGTCTTGCTTCTTCTTTTATTGTCGGAGAAACTCCATGAGCACTGAAGATAACAATTCCATTTTGAGGAACTTCTTTCAATTCCTCAACAAACACGGCTCCTTTTTGTTTCAAATCGTCAACAACGTGTTTGTTGTGCACGATTTCGTGTCTTACATACACTGGCACGCCAAAGAATTCTAGAGCTTTCTCTACAATGTCGATTGCTCTGCTCACTCCAGCACAAAAGCCCCTGGGTGACGCAAGGATGATTTTATTGACCATAAGAAGACAGGTTTCAAATCATTTTATTAATTTTTGCCAAGAACATCCTTCTTGTACCAATCTTCAAGGTATGGAGTAAGTCTCTTTCGTGTTTTGGCATCCAGTTTTCTAAAATCCCCGTATACTATTTTTCTGCATTTCTTCATACCGCAATTACAATTCAATTTCCAATCGTCAATGCCATTCAAAGAATAATCGCTCGTTATTTCCTCGCCCTTTTTTATGTTGCATATAGCGATGTCTTGTTGATTCTTGACATATGTGTTTGGCTCACACGAATGATTGACAAATTTTTCTGGAGTCTGCATCAAAATGTAAATTCCTTTTCCGATGCAATTCATGTGGTTCTGATCATCTTTAGATAATTTCTTTAACTCTTGTCGGGAATATTTGTGTGAAGTATCCCATTTCAGAACAACTTCGCCTTTCTTAAAATCTTGCGCGGCAAAAACCCCTTTGCCTTCTGTGGCTGACTTTTTGACGATTACGTTCTTCATAATTTCATGGACAGAGAAGTCTGAATAAAAATGTTGCTTAGCGCTCACGCTATTTCTCAAAACAATCTCAAAAGAAAAAAAAGGAGAGACCGTTCATAGTCGAACTCGAGATCTTAAGGTATGGGCGTTGGGGACCGCATGCTGAGCGCGTCGTTACCTTCGCGCGTACACACCGGTTCCATTAAACGGCTCTTCTAGCCATGCCCGAAGAAGGCTCT
>CAZXKS010000026.1:0-11623 GCA_964641265.1 uncultured Methanosarcinales archaeon
GGATTCCACATTCCATTAACTGACAGAGTGAAAATCCACAACAAAGGAATTCTAGAATGCCCAAAATCTGTAGACAAAGACGGCAAACCGATAAAATACACTCGCGAACAGATTACCAAATGGATGGAAGACATGGTTGCCCAAACGCAGCTTTTTACCGACCTTGCTTTAAGCGATGGAAAAAGGATAATGCTATTTGGAGGAGACCATTCGGTGCCAAACGGAGTATGGAATTCAATAGCTGGCAGGTACAAGCCATCAGAAGTTACGGTGCTGCATTTTGATGGCCACCTGGACTTAAGAGACAAACTGCACGGGCAAAAGTACAGCCATGCGTGCATCATGAAACGCGCAAGAGACAAAGGATTCAGAGTAATACACGTCGGGCCAAGAGACCACATAAGCGGAGAAGAAGTACAATATATCAAAGAAGCTGGATTCATGCACGACATCTACTTCTGCGCAACACAACCAAAAGAATTTTACAAGGACCATGCATCAAGTCTAGACGGAGGAGTTATTGACACTGCAAACCTTATCTGGGATGGCGCCCCAGACACCAAGCAACTACAAACAATCGAATCAAAAATTGAAAGATCAAAACACTTGTGGATAAGCATTGATGTTGACGGCCTAGACGCATCGCACATCCCAGGCACAGGAACACCACTGCCATTGGGCTTGAGCAGAGAAGGAATGAGAAGAACAATCTACCGCGCATTACGCACAGCAAGAACCCACGGAGTGAACGTAATCGGGTTTGACATCAACGAAGTAGCCCCGCAATTGAAGAAAGAAGGACCATACAGCGCTATGAACACAGTGAGCACGATGAGCGAAATGGATGCTGCGCTGCTGGCTTACAATATGTTATTCTGGACTTACCTGGACAGGTTCACAGGGAAAAGTCGCCGCTAAAAAAACATTTATAAAGGGCTTACATACAAGTGGCGAATATGCAAGCAGTAATACTCGCGGCAGGCGAAGGAACAAGGCTAAGGCCACTAACTCTAGAAACACCAAAAGCAATGGTGCTGATAAACGGCAAGCCCATATTACAAGTAATAATCGAACAACTGAAAAGCGTCGGAGTAACAGACATAGTAATTGTGGTGTACTACCTCAAAGAAAAAATAATGAACTATTTCGGAGACGGAACAAAATTCGGAGTCAAAATAAAATACGCAGAGCAAACAGGCATAAAAGGATCGGCAGACGCAGTATTAATGGCAGAGCCACACATCACAGACAAAAGATTCTTCGTCATAGCATGTGACAGCCTATTTGAAACAGACTTGTTAAAAAGATTAATGGCACACAAATCAGCCGGAATGTTTACCTGCAAAGAAGTAGAAGACGGAAGAAGATACGGCATACTAATCACAGAAGGCAAAAGAGTCAAAAGAATAATAGAAAAACCAGAAGTGCCACCAACAAACCTGGCAAACCTAAGCGTCTACATATTGCCAAAAGAAATATTTGAAGCATGCAAAAAAGTGCCAGAAGGATTGAAAGGAGAAAAATGGCTGCCAGACGCGATACAAATGATAATAGACAAAGGAATCATATTTGAGTACGAAATAGTAAGACACATTCTAGACATCGGAACACACGACCAGCTAAAAGAAGCACAAGACCTGGCAAAAGAATTAGGATTATGAAAACAATAGACGAACTGCTAGAGAGAAGAACAGAGTTAAGTGAAGCACGCGATACAATCATAAAACGCAACCCAGGAAGCACACTCGTAAAAATAGCAGAACTGAGCATACAACTAACAGACAGGGCATTACGAGTAGCAGCAGCACAACAAAAAATCTTCGATGATAACGAAGCTGCAGACTATGCCTGGGAAAAAGCGGAATATAACGGAGATCACGATAAAGCATTCAGAGAATGGTGCTTCTACACGATAAGAATGACATACACCAAGATTAAAGTCTTAACTGGCAACAAAAAAGCAGAAGAATTTTTAGCAAAAATTCCAATCCCTGAAGGATACGCAGACCACATACGCAGAGGAACAGTACCAGAGTTCTGATTCAAGTAAAAGAAGGCCGAATCAAGCTTCTTAAAGTTTCATAAAGCATTAAATTGCTCTTTTCAGGATTCTTTCAAAAGCATGTTTAAAAGCAATATTACCTACAATACATTAACAATCACCGCCGCCAAGAATTCCCCGCGGCAACCGGGGGCAGGCCGCCTCCGGTTCATATTCACCATGGAACTCGACAAACAAGTTGAAGCGGAAATAATAAGAACAGTGGTAGCCTGGGAAAACCAGCAAAGCGGACCCAAGATGTCCAACGGAGAGCTAAGACTAGAGCCAAGAACAGAAGCGCGACAAGAAAGCGTTGAACTGGGCGCACTCAGCGCAGCCTTAGAAGGTTACAGGTATACCACGGCCACCAGAATGGTAGAAAAAAGGCAACAAGATGGAAGTTATACCCGCATAGGCAAATGTGAACTAGCAGATCTCCACCTCGGAAATGAAAAAGTTTACTTTGCTGACGGATCAAAACTATCCCGAATCGCAGAAAGCTTGAGTGAACGAAACAGAACTGTGAGTGACCAAAACAACAAGGAATTTATAGCAGTATTCGAAAGACAAGACAATGGAGGTCGTTAAAATGAAATGGATAACAACAATAATTGCGATATTAATGCTGGCAATTCCAGCAATGGCAGAAGAACTGCCAGACCCGGGCATAACACCAGACAGCCCACTGTACTTTTTAGACAGAATGTTTTCGGTGTTCAAATCACCAAGAGCATTAGCAAATGAAAGAGCAGCAGAAGTAGCAGCCATGGCACAAAAAGGACACGCAAAAGGATTGCAGACAGCTATGGAACAATACGAAAAAGCCATGTTGAAAAGAGAAGCGCAGGCTGCAAGAGATCCCGAAACAGCAGAAGAAGTAGCTCTAGAAACCAGCAACCACCTGATCGTACTTGCCCGAGTTAGAACTCAAGTGCCAGAACAAGCACAGCAAGCAATCGACATTGCAATGCTGCGCAGCGCCAGAGGAAGGGACGCTGCCATAATGAAGCTTGAGCAGGACAGCCCTGAACGAGCAACAATTGTAGCACAAGAAACCCTCCAAAGAGTTATGGAAAACACGCCTGAAAAAGCACGAGAAGGACTGCAAAGAGCGCTAACAACAAGACGCGGACCATCTGAAAGAATGCCAGACGTTGTTGCTGCAGACACGATTCAAGAAACCACAAGAGGGCAGCCAGCGGCAATAACTCCACAAATTATAGAACCAAAGGGGCCAACAAAAGAAGTACCTGGCAGAAGATATTAATCAACTGTCGGAATTTCCGACATCACCTCGCCCGCGCGCCACATTATTTCTTTGGCGCGGGGACTTTATTTTTTTCTCACGCCAAATTGCACGCGCCATCAATACAACCCCTAGGGCACGGGTATTCAGAAATAAGTCCGGGTCTGCGTGAATCCATCTCACATTCCCCTTCCAGCAATCCGTCCTTCTCAGTAATCCCTTTAACCGACACATACTGTCCATTTTTGTACAAAGCAAAATCCCTCAGACAAGTATCAGTCCACTCCACAATCGAAGAACCAATCCTCACCCTGGTAGTGCTTCCTCTCGAGAAATGATTACTGCCATCAGAATCAAAACAATGGGCTGTTTCCAAATCAGACGCATACTTTACCAAATACGCCTCAACAACTTCCTGTTCGGCATAATCAGCAAATGTTTCAACATAAACCAACATGGTTCCGCTCGACCAAATAACTATCCGGTGATCATCCTGGGTCAAGAACAATGCAACATTATGCCCCTTATGATTGGACGCGCCACGATTAATAATATGGTAAAACTCAGAGTTCAACACCACATCCAACTCTTGACGAGTTGAAAATTTAAACACGTGAACCAAAACAGTAAGCTGCTCAGACTGATACCTCGCATCATACCGCTCAACAGGAATAATAGCAAAACTATCATAAATAGCGTCCATAGACACCAAAGAAAAAGGCGGAATTGCTTTGTTAACTACATAATCACCAATATTCTCAACCAAGATACGCTTAACCTGCGGCTCTTGAATTGCAGGCAATTCAACTATTGGCGGCTCAGGAACAATCTGCGGAGCGCACGCTGCAAGAAACAATAACAACAACAAATACCTCTTTTTCACAAGGTGAGGAATACAAGCCAGGTTAAAAAAAGTTACCTTTTTGCAGAACGATTCACTCTTCGCGCATCCTGGGCAGCACAAAATACGCGAAACCGCCGATCAGAATCAAAACAACCCAGAACAAACGCCAAGTAATGGCTTGTATGCCAACAAGAACCAATAGTAAAACGCACACAACAGTTCCAAGCAATCCTAAAACCTTAGCAAGAGTCCATTTCATTTTGCCTTATTGACAGCCGCTATGGCAACCTCTATTTGTTTAGCACTAGGCTTTCGAGTAGTTAATTTCTGCGCCCAAAGACCAGGATAAGTAAGCCACTTAAGCCATCGATAGCGCGCACTAAACTTCAACAATTCATAAGAAATGCCAGCAATGACTGGAATCAATAAAATCCTTGCAGGAACATTATAGTACCAATGAGGCGATCTAATGACCGAGAATAAAACTATGCTAACCGCAACAACAAACAACAACAAACTAGTACCGCAACGCGGATGCTCAGGAGGATAAAGCCTGACGTTTTCAACCTTCAAAGCCTTCCTGTGCTCATAACAATGCACGGCCATGTGCTCAGCCCCATGATACTGAAACATCCTCCTAATATCAGCCATCAAGCCAATCACGAAAAGATACAAAACGAAAACAAGCAAGCGAAACACGCCATCAAGCAAGCCAAAAGCAACAGTATGAACCTCAAAAACAAACCTGGCAGCATAATAAGGAAGCAAAACAAACAAACCAATCGTTAAAGCAATAGCAAAACCAAAAACAGTAACCCACTCCTTAGTACCAAGCTCTTCCTCCTCACCCTGCTGGTTAGCACTCCAAGTCAAAGCTTTAATTCCAATAACAAGCATCTCCCACAAATGAATAACGCCACGAACAAAAGGCAAACGCAAAATCCACCGCTTTTCAGTCAAAGAAACAAAACGCTCACGCTTGGAAACAATCCTGCCTTTCGGAGTCCTGACAGCCATAGAAACATTATCAGGCGCCTTAATCATAACGCCCTCCATGATGGCTTGGCCGCCGAGAGGTTTCATACGCTTATACTACCTCCTGGCTCCAAAATTTCAACAGGCACCCTCGCCAGTTCCTTAAACAACTCAGCATCATCCCTAGTGCCAACAACACCACCCCAGTGGATAGGAATAGCAAGCTTAGGATTAATTCTTTGAGCAATCTCAGCAGACTCTTTTGCAGCAGCAGTATAAGTGCCGCCAACAGCGATCAACAAAACATCAGGCTTCATATTATCCAACTGAGGGAAAAAATCAGAATCTGACATAAAATAAATTGTCTTGTTTTCTGCAAGCACAACAAAACCAAGAGCGCTCAGTTCTTCTGCATGACGCCTAACATCGACATGAGGATTAACAACAGGCATGCCGACTACTTCACATCCATCAAAAAAACGATTTTCGCTAACACGCAATATTTGACATGGAAAAACTTCACGCGCG
Organism: uncultured Methanosarcinales archaeon; assembly: GCA_964641265.1. Lineage (GTDB taxonomy): Archaea > Nanobdellota > Nanobdellia > Woesearchaeales > ARS49 > CABMGU01. The sequence goes on from CAZXKS010000026.1 coordinate 5,635, forward strand.
ACATCAGGAGTACCCAGAATAATCGTATTATCGTGAGAAGCATGCCTGATCTTCTCAACGCTGCAATGATCAAAATGAAAACGAGAAACTAAAATAAGACTGCCAGGAGTGTACAACTCATCAGAACCAGCATAAGGGTCTATGTAGATTATTTGATTGCCCGTCTCAAGCTTTACAGAAGAATGGCCAAACCAAGTCAACTTCATAAAAGAAAAAGCAGCTGGAGGCTATATAAAGATTGCTACTTATAACCGCGCAAGACCCACCACTCAATAAGCCACTTTAGCATGCCTGGAAACAAACCCGTGATGGCAAACTTAGGAAAAGTCAGAATACCATACTTGTCACCCAAACTAATAACCAAAGGGGCGCTCCTGGGCTTATGAGCAATTAAGGGCTTATTATTTCTCAATCTATCCAGATTTTTAACAATCAAACGAGCGTGACGTTCAGCATTCTGGGCAGTTTTTTCTTCCTGCACGTTGTTGATATCGCCGCCAACAAAAATGTTAGAAAAACCTTCCAATTGCAGATAAGGATTGACTTTCAAAGACCTTCTTTCAGTAAATACATCAGAAAAGCCGCGCGAGTGCTCTTGCACTCGCTGGGCATTTGAAAAGCTCTGCTTTTCAAAGCCCTTCATAAACCAAGGATTGCACTTAATGCCGGCACACCAAAGAGCTGCCTCGGAATCAATCTTCCTGCCTTTGTCTGTAATGAACATGTTTCCTTTATGGTCAACAACCCTTTCACCAAAAATAATCTGCGCGCCATGCTTTTCCAAGAACTTCCTGGCATAATTAGAGGCTTTTATCGGGTTTCTTTCAAGCAACCTGTCATGAGGGTGAACGATAATTAATCTTTTGCCACGAGTTTTTGTAACTAATTCACCAGCAATCTCAGTGCCAATCAAGCCGCCGCCAACAATCAAAATATGCTCCTTAGAAAGAATCTTGGCGCCCATGTGCGCGGCTTCCAAACCAGACTTCAAAGTACAAACATTCTCCTTGTTTTCAAGCAAAACAGGATAATCAATGCCTGTTGAGATGACGAGATAGTCAAATTTTATTTTCTCTTTCTCGGTCTCAACAAAATCAGGCGTGACTTGAACAAGCTTGTCAGAAACAATCCTAGTATGCTTCAAAAAATGAGAAAAAGGAACAGTAATTTTTTTATGATAGGCTGCACTAAAAATTACTTTGTGAACGCTAGGGGTATACTCAAAATAATCCTTTTTGTCAATTAACGTTATTTCAACATCGTCCCTTTTGTCCAGCAGTCTTGCAACCAAAGCTCCACAAAAACCGCCGCCAAGAATGACCAATTTCATGCGATTAAAACTCAAGCTCTTGTTTAAAAACTTAATGTTAGTCGTGAATAACTTCAAAAAATTTATAAGGCGAACTAGAAAAATGCCACAATATGACATTTGCCTCAATAGACGACGCGATAGACAGCATAAAAAAAGGCATCCCAATCATAATAATGGACGATCCGGACAGAGAGAATGAAGGGGATATTTACCTGCCGGCAGGGGCGCTAACATTAGACATGCTGAACTTCATGCTAGACGCAAGAGGATTGTTATGCACGCCAATAACAAGAGAACGAGCGACGCAATTAAATCTACCAATGATGGCAGAACCCAGAAATGGAAGCTGCAAGTTCACAGTATCTGTCGACTACAAAACAACCGAATCAGGCATATCCGTGCCTGACAGATATGCAACAATAAAAGCGCTGATAGATCAAAAATCAAAACCAGAAGACTTCAAAAGGCCAGGCCACACATTCCCACTAGTAGCAGAACCAGAAGGGCTAAGAACAAGAAGAGGCCACACAGAAGCATCAATAGAACTGGCAAAACTAGCAGGATATTATCCAGCAGGAGTAATCTGCGAAATGCTGCGGCATGACAATGGAGAAATGGCAAGACTTCCATACCTTGAAGAATTCGCAGAAGAAAACCGACTAAAAATAATAACAATAGCAGACTTAGCCAAACATTTAGGACTGCCCAGATAGCTTCGGTCCAAGAAGCTGATAAAACTTTATCTTTGCCTCCAAATCATCTAGCAAACCAATTATTCTTCTGGAATCGACAGGCACGTCGCTGCGAACAGAAACAGGAGGATCCTGGCCAGTCAGCCATGGGAAAAGAACAATAACACTAGCACCATCAACAGGATAAACAAGCCCGCAACGCCAAGCATAACCTCCAGTCTTAGGATAATGAACACACACAAGCGAAGGATCCACAGTTCTTCCAATCTCAGAAATCCTTCCATGCTCAAGATTTCTTTCTGCATAGGAAGTATTCAAACGATCTGCCATCTCATCATACTGCAAAGGAAATTTGTCAGATATATCTTCACTCATAAGAATCATAAAAAAACAAAATGAAATATAAAATTATCGACTCAAAGCCCAAGCGCCAGGACCTGAAAGCCATAAAGAGACAAGGCCTGACAAGATGACCGTATTATTTATGGCAATCTGCATATCGGAGACCACAATGGCTACAAGCATCACAACTGCTAAAGGAATTGTTGCCCACTTAAGCTTAAAGCCAACCAAAACAGCAGCGCCACATAACAGTTCTACTAAAATCAACAACCACGTCCAAAACCCAGGGGCTGGAAAGCCCATGCCACCAAGCATTCCAACAACCATCGACGGGTTAATCAACTTCATAATGCCGGCGAATACAAATATCCCGCCTATACCAATCCTTAATGCAAAAGGTCCATATTCCTTCATATCATACCACCCTGAAGGCTGATTCAGCTACTGATTAATAAAGATTGTTGAAAAGCAACATATATTCCCAATATATTTATAAATCAAAAACGAGCAACAATAAACTATGGAATTCCAAAGAATAAAAGGGGCAGAAGACTATTACCCCGCGGAACAAGCAAAACAAGAAGCAATATGCAACAAGCTAGATGAAACTGCAAGAAAATACGGATTCCAAAAAGTCAACATGCCAGCAATAGAAACGATCAAACTATTGACCGCAAAAAGCGGGGAAGAAATCAAACAACAAATATTCGTTCTTGAAAAAAAAGGGGCAGAAGAACTCGGATTAAGGTTTGACCTAACAGTACCAATGGCCAGAATGTTCGTGGCAAAACAACGAGAACTACAAAAACCAGTCAAATGGTTCTCAATAGCACCAATGTGGCGTTATGAAGCGCCACAAAAAGGAAGACTGAGAGAGTTTAGCCAGCTATCTGTGGAATTGTTTGGTTCAGACAAGCCAGAAGCAGATGCAACATGCATAAATATGATAATTTCCTGCATGGAAAGTTTTGGGCTGACAAGCAAGGATATTATGATAAAAATAAACAACAGAAAATTACTCGAAGGATTATTGCTAGAAGTAACAACACAAGACAAACTACCAGAAGTGGTCAGGATAATAGACAAATCAGGCAAAATAAGCGAGATAGAATTCACAATAGAACTTAAAAAAATAGGTATTGAGACACAAAAAATAGAAATAATCAAAAAAATCATCAAATGCCAAGGAGCAGCAAGCATTCTAGCGACGATTAGAAAAGAACTCGAACCAAACGCGCTAGCAACAGAAGGACTTGAAGAACTAGAGAATACTTTAAAATTCGTCAACAAAGACTACATCAAAGTGGATTTAAGCATCGCAAGAGGACTAGCATACTACACAGGCAACGTCTACGAATGCTACGACAAAGAAGGAAAGTATAGGGCGTTAGCAGGAGGAGGAAGATACGACCAACTAGTACAACTATTTGGCGGAGAGCCAACACCCGCAACAGGATTTGCGATAGGCACGGCAACACTTACATTATTGTTGACTGATAAAGGATTACTGCCAAAAACCGACATAGGACCAGATTATTACATCGCACCAGTAGACGAAAAAATGCTAACAACAGCAGTAGAAATCGCGGCAAAACTAAGAACCAAAAACACAGTCGACATAGACCTTATGCGAAGAAAACTATCAAAACAATTTGAATATGCGAATTTTATAGGCGCAAAAAAGATAATCATCGTGGGAGAAAAAGACCTAAAAGAAGGCAAGGTCACAATACGGGATTTGAAAACAGGCAAAGAAGAAAAAGTTTCTCTAGATAAAATCTAAACAAGAATAAGATCTGTTTTCCTATCACGAAACTTAACCGGCTCTCCTGGGAAAACACGTTTCTCTCTGGAAACCACAGCACGCCTGTATAATTCAGCAGTTGGCATGACAAGATCATAAACTTGAGGAAGGCCAACAGAAACCTCGACAGGCTTGACACTTTCTTTAGCATACTCTTCAAGCTTACACATGAGCTTCTCCCTCAAATCAGCCACGCGAACAGAATGACGCGTCTCAGTCACAGTCGTCCTACGCGCAGAACGCTTGTAATCAAAAGTACGCTCAGTCGAGACAGCGTCCTGCAAGATAAGAAGATAACTATTATCGCCATCCCTCAAAACAAGATCCTCAGGAACATGGCCATTGTGCCTTTCGACAAATTCCTTCAAAAACCCTTCCAACCCACCAGAAGGATCAGAAACAGATAAAATAGAAAAAGTATAGGCTCCAAGCTTAGCCAACTCCGCCCTATTGTTCAGGTAAAATTCACATGCTTGGTCTATCATGAAACTAAAGCATCTCAATGCCCAAATCATCATTCAAACGCTTGGATTGCAAGCTGGGCCTTCTCGGATCAGCCTTGCCCAAAATCCACGGGCTGCTGACACCAGTAATGATTGTCATCACCATAATCTTGCCCTTCATGTCCTCGCTCACACGCGCGCCCCAAATAACGTTGGCATCCTCGTCCATGCACTCGGTGATCAATTCGCCAGCACGATTAATTTCCTCCAAAGTCATGTCAGGACCTCCCCAAACATGAATCAAAGCACCTGTGGCTCCCTTGTATGAAATGTCAAGCAACGGATTAGCCATCGCGCCTCTAACAGCTTCCTCAACCCTATTGTTGGTATCAGAACTGCCAACGCCAATGGCAGCAACACCGCCATTCGTCATGATTGCTTTAACGTCAGCATAGTCCAAGTTAACCAAGCTAGGGATGGCTATTGTTTCTACAATACCCTTGATCATCGTCGACACTAGCTCGTTCGCAACTGAAAAAGCCTGCTGAATTGGCAAATTGCCAGCAATTTGAACTAATCGATTGTTGTCGATAACAACAACTGTGTCAGAAACTTGTCTTAACTGTTGCAATCCAAACTCTGCCTTGTCAATCCTTGCCCGCTCAATGTTAAACGGCATCGTTACTGTGCCAATAACAATGGCACCCATCTCTTTAGCAACACTAGCAACTACAGGCGCGGCTCCAGTTCCAGTGCCTCCGCCCATACCTGCACAAACAAAAACCATGTCGCTGCCGCGCAAAGATTCCTTAATCTGCATCAAAGACTCCTGAGCAGCCTCTGCACCCTTTTGCGGGAAACCGCCACAACCAAGTCCTCTTGTCAAGTCCTTTCCAATAATGAACTTCTTATCACCTTCAGAAATGTCAAGATGCTGCTTGTCTGTGTTAACAATAATAATCTCAGCACCCTTAATTCCCTTCTTATAAAGCCAGCTAACCATATTGTTGCCGGCTCCTCCAACACCAATCACCTTAATATTAGCCTGACCAAAATCATAGCTTTCTGGTTTAGACGTTTCTTGTGCCAATGCGCTTTTCACGAGGAAATCCATGTTTTTCTACCTCCACGAGTATTTTTTTGAGTATAAGAAGGCTCTCCAGTTCTTTGTGGGTTTTGGGGGGTGGTTATTTATGGGAAAGAAACAGTGGAGAGCCTCTTGATTGAGACCTCTTTTTCCCTCTGGTATGCATCAACTGCCCTTTTGGGGCAATATCATATTCGACAACTGGTAGACCGAAGTTACCAATTGTCACATTTTTGTATACTAGCATAGGATAGCTTATATTTAAAGGTTGCGATTTTTAATAGGGTTGACGACGACAAACAGGATATT
>CAZXKS010000027.1:0-11582 GCA_964641265.1 uncultured Methanosarcinales archaeon
TCTTAACACCAACACCCAGCTCAGCAGCATGCTTGATCTGAGGGTACTCAAAAGGATTGTCCCATTCCAAACGATTCTTTGCTTTGTAACCCTTTAGAATACGAACACCAGCAGAATCTATTGCAACCCTATCGCCAGAAGCAAGAATTAAGTTGGGAGTTTCTATTTGACCAACATCTGGACCGCTCGTGACAAAACACTTCCTGCCGTCCATAATAATTAAGTCAGGCCAGATTGCGGTATTAATCTCTGCTATCTTGTTTTCCAAGTTGCCAAGAAACATCAAAGTAGGCATTTCCATAGGATGAATCATACCAATGGTCAATTTCAAGGACATTGTGAAACGTGCTAATCTATGAGTCTTCAAACACGGCAAGTAAACCAAAGCATCATGCTTCCAAGCTTCCTCAGGCAATGTAATACGCTTGACGTGAGGCAAACCCAGATTAACGCTAAACCACTTGCCCTCATCAAAAAACACAAGCTCAGCACCAGACTTAGCAACAGCTTTGTCAATGCCTAACTGTTGAGCAATAGAACGAGTATTTTGATGAAAAGCGCCACGCTCGCCAACGATCACTTTACCAGCGCCAGCATCAAAACAAGCTTGAATAACAGATTTCAAAAAATCAGGAGCAGTGGTGCAAGGGTTTGGTTCGTTAAAAACAAGATTCGGCTTCAAAAGAACAGAACACCCAGGCTTGATAATCTTTTTGAAACCGCCAATCTTTTGAACAGCACTCTTTATTGCCTTGTCAACATCGTCTCCCTTGACTTTAGAAACAAGAGCCTTGCCGTCTTCTTTGAATTTGTTTACCTTCTTAGGCAAATGCGCACGCTCGCCAGAATAACCCTTGAAGACTGCGTATTTAATTGCCATATTATTTGGCACGCCACAGCAAAATTGCTAAACTGCCGCCCAACAAAACTCCAATCACGCTAACCCACATCGGAGCAGACCAATTGCCAATCACCAACTGCCAACCGTTAACCAAACGCAACAAGTGCACAACAGCCGCAATTGTAAATACCAATGCTCCCACAATGTGGATTGTTCTATGGTTGTCTTTTGCCACACTTTTAATGTAGGAATGCGTATTTAAATAAGTATTGGAATGAACTATACGAAAAGGTGAGGTCTTCTCAATGGTTGTTTTGCTTCAAGAATTCTTGAATTAATTGTGCTTTGTGCTTGCGATTTGTTTCTGAATAAGTTTGTGCTTCTGCTTCTAATGTGAACCCTGGAACTTCAATATTATCTAATCTTAGTTTAGTTATTTGGTTTGTTAATAATTTGCTAACATACTCGCCAGTATTCTTTTGTCCAAAAATTTGAATTTCTATGCCTTTAATTTCAACTTTTACTTCCCAACTCAGCTCATCAGTTAGAGGTTTTAATTCCTTGATATCGGAAGCATCATAATCAGAAAAGATTTCCCGTATTTTCTTCAAATCTTGCAGTTGGACAACAATATCTAAATCGCGGGGTTGTACACTCATTCCCTGTAATTGTATATTTGTACTTCCCACTACTGCCCACTTAATATTGTTCTCCGTTAGCCTTTTTTGGATTATTTTAAGGGCATCCTTAAAATTCTCGTTCAGCATGCATCCAATACATCTAATGCTATTTAAGAAAGTTTTGCCAATATTAGCACCTTCTGAAAACCTCTAATTTCCACTACAGTTCGGAAAACTGCTTTTTTAAAGCCCTTTTGAGATTGCAGCGGAAGCAGCCTTTTAAGATAGAACTTCTAATCACTCGTTCGTCCACCCAGATTGAATACGCAAGCGTCTCTTTCGCAATAAGTGCCGCCACCACAACCTGTAGAACAGCTAATACAAGTTTCTCCCCTTAATGTAAGACAACAGTGGCAAAGGTTATCACTGCCGCAACGAACATTTGAACCGCCATCACAATTTCCTGCTCCAAAGCTATTACAGTCTGCATCAGTGCTGCATAATCCATCTCCTACGCCTTTTCTGTCTTCATCGCTGTCACCATTTGCAGCTTTGTCGGCTCCTCCATCAACTCCCCCATTTACTGGCTGGGCAGGCTGCTGGTTGTCTGTTTGGTCTTGATTCTGCCAAGCAATTATGCCCAAAATAAGGGGGGCAACGAATAAAGCGCCAATAACTACAAAAATTTTTACAAAAAGTCTCAGAAGCCGCCTGATGAACGAGGGCTTTGGTGCCTCAGCCTGTTTATCTTCTGGCTGTTCAGCTCTATACGTGTAGTGCGGTACAATCCTTTTCAGCTTTGTTGTCTCAACACGCCTTTTAGGAATAGTGGGACTGATTTTTGGAGACTCAACCATTCATGCTCATTATTTAGGCGTGTATATAAATTTTGTCAGAAGTTAAATTTTGTCAGAAGTTGTCAAAGCTGCAACAACCTGTCCAATTAAGGTCGTAAAAAAGCAAACGCTTAAAAACCATTGCGCTTGTTTTACTAGAATAAACAATACTTATGGAGGCAGTAAAAAATGAAAGGGAAAGTAAAATTTTTTAACGAGCCAAAGAAATTCGGCTTTATCGCAGGCGAAGACGGAAAAGAATATTTCGTCCACCAAACCGGACTTGAGCCAGGTGTTGAATTGAAAGAAAATGATGAAGTTACCTTTGAAGTTGAGCAAGGAGAAGGAGGCAAAGGTCCGAAAGCAGTCAAAGTCGCGAAAGCGGCAGCAGCGAAAGCGGCAGCATAATTTTTTAATATTTTCTTTTAAGTTTTTATAATTGTAATAATCGGTCCAACTCTTCAGCAGCATGCTTCATCTCAGAAATAGAGCGCTCCATATCGCGCTGCAAGTCATCAACAAGCAAAGCAAGACTGTCGCCACGCATTATGTATTGATTGCCTTCGTGAACAACGATTCCTCGCTCCATCAAAGTGTTAAGATGGTGGACAACAGTGGCCCTGGTTAGGCCTAGACGTTCTGCAAGCTCATCACTTGACAGGCCGCCTGTTGCTTTAATCGCCTTAATTAGCTCAATAAAAATACGAAAACAAGACTTGTCCTTGTCGCGCTCGCCAAACAAGCCTAAAGAAGTACCGAACCACTGGAGCTCTTCATTAACAGAAACCTGCTTTGGCCTTCTGACATTAACAATGGTAATACGGCGGACAAACATTTTTAGCCCATATAAGTGGGAACCTCTGGAACCTGCTCGCCAGCCTTTTTCACAAACTCCTTCTGCTTTTTTTCAGCTTTTAGTAACGCTTTTGGCTTTTGAATCTTGCCAAACTCCTGCTCATACTTCTGCACAACACTGTTCAAAACACTCAAGAATGACTTTGCATGCCAAGGGTCAAGCATGATTACGTTGTGCTTCAATTGAAAACTCGGCTTCTTGCTTCTAGGGTCAGTCCTTGGAGTAATACACTTAAAGTCCAAAGTAAGCTGTGTAGGAGTAAAGTTTACAGTAACTTCGTGCGCAAAAAAAGGCTCTCCCTCATTGATGTTTATGTTAATTGGTTCTTGTGCCATAATTTCACCTCGTAACGCAAGAAAGGTTAGGGAATATTTAAATCTTGCTATTTTAAACGAAAGGTTTATATACAAGTTAGGTTTACAATCAACTTGGTTGACTTAAGGTCAACTGAAGTGGGTTTGGCATGGACAAAAATAAACCATCAGAAATTGAACAACTAAAGCAAGAACTGGCAAAAAACCAGGCAACAATTGCAGACTACACAGACCACCTGAAAAGACTGCAAGCCGAGTTTGAAAACTATTGCAAACGCGTAGAAAAAGAACGCAAAGACTTAGCAGGAGCGGCATCAGAAAAACTTGTTGTAAAACTCTTACTAGTAATAGATGACTTTGAACGGGCACTTGCACAACTAAAAGAAGTTCCTGAGCAAACACGCAAAGGCATAGAAATGATATTCAAAAATTTGCACAAAATACTTGACGAAGAAAGAGTTGAGCCAATAAAATCAACAGGACAAAAATTCGACCCATACAAACACGAAGTACTGCTCAAAATAGAAAGCGAACAACCTGAAGACACAATCGTGGAAGAATTACAAAAAGGCTACACGATGAACGGAAAAGTCATCAGGTACGCAAAAGTAAAAGTAAGTTCGGGCAAAATGCTTGGAGGAAAATAAAATGAATAAAGAAAAAATAATCGGAATCGACTTAGGAACATCAAACTCTGCAGCATCAGTATTAGAAGCAGGTAGACCAAAAATAATTCCATCAGCAGAAGGAGTAAGCCTATACGGCAAAGCATTCCCATCATTTGTCGCATTCACAAAAGACGGACAATTACTAGTTGGAGAGCCTGCGCGAAGACAAGCAGTTTCCAACCCACACGGAACAGTCTATGCTGCCAAAAGAAAAATGGGAACAAACTTCAAATACCAGATCTACGGCAAAGAATACACGCCACAGCAAATATCTGCTTTCATTCTACAGAAAATAAAGAAAGACACAGAAGCATTCGTAGGAGAGCCGATAAAGAAAGCAGTCATTACGGTTCCAGCATACTTTGACGACAACCAAAGACAAGCAACAAAAGACGCAGGAACAATAGCAGGACTGGAAGTAGTAAGAATAGTAAACGAACCAACAGCAGCCGCGCTGGCTTACGGACTTGACAAAGGGGATATGCAACAGAAAATCCTTGTCTTTGACCTCGGCGGCGGAACACTAGACGTCACCATAATGGACTTCTCAGAAGGAGTATTCGAGGTAGTCTCGACCTCTGGAGATACACAACTAGGCGGAACAGACATGGACAATGTTTTGATCAATTTTGTTGTCAAAGAATTCCAAAAAGAATCCGGAATAGACCTGAGCGAAGACGCTGTAGCAATGCAAAGAATAAGAGAAGCAGGAGAAAAAGCAAAAATAGAACTCAGCACAACGCTTGAAACAGAAATCAATTTGCCGTTTATTACAGCAACAAACGCAGGACCAAAACACCTGCAAATGAAGCTAACAAGGGCAAAGTTGGAAGAACTTGTCGATCCGATTGTGAAAAAGTGCAAGAAAAGCGTAGACCAAGCACTATCAGACGCAAAAATGACAACAAAAGACTTGCACAAAGTAATCCTCGTCGGCGGACCAACAAGAATGCCAATAGTGCAAAAGTACCTTGAACAATGGTTCGGCAACAAGGCAGAAAGAGCCATAGACCCAATGGAATGCGTCGCAATGGGAGCAGCTATACAAGCAGGCGTGCTAGCAGGCGAAGTAAAGGACATATTATTGCTGGACGTTACGCCATTGAGCCTTGGAATAGAAACACTGGGAGGAGTGTTCACCAAACTAATTGAAAGAAACACCACAATCCCAGTAAAGAAAAGCCAGAACTTCAGCACAGCAGCCGATAATCAACTAGCCGTTACAATAAGAGTTTCTCAGGGAGAAAGACCAATGTTTGCAGACAACAAACTACTCGGACAATTTGACCTCGTAGGAATACCGTCAGCACCAAGAGGAATCCCGCAAATCGAGGTCGCGTTTGATATAGACGCGAACGGAATACTAAATGTGTCTGCAAAAGACTTGGGAACTGGAAAAGAGCAAAGCATGCGCATAACAGCGCCAAACAAGCTGGATGCAGCAGAAGTAGAGCGGATGCGTAAACAAGCAGAAGAATTCGCAGAAGTAGACAATAAAAAGAAAGACGAAATAGAAACGATCAACCAGGCAGACACGCTTGTCTACACTGCAGAAAAACAGCTCAAAGACTTTGAAGGCAAAATAAGCGAAAAAGAAATAAAGGACGTCAAAGAAAAGATAGAAGAACTGAAGAAATTGCTGGCAGACTCGCCAAGAGACCCGTCAAAAATAAAGAAAAAACTGGATGAAACAAACCACGCTTTGCACACGGCAGCAACGGCATTATACCAAAAAGCAGGTGCAAAAGCCAAAACTGGCAAAGAAGACGTGGTAGACGCAGAAAAAGTATGATTGACGCAAAAATATACGCGTACATAGCGCTTGGATTACTAGCAATATACGTAGGACTCAGACTATTCGGACAGTGGACGATAAACAAAATAGTCCGAGCAGAATTCGAACACGTGCTAAACCACGATGAACACAAAATCAAAGGCAAGTTCGAATGACCAAAGACTACTACAAAATTCTAGGCGTTGAAAAAGGGGCGTCACAAGAAGAAATCAAAAAAGCGTACAAAAGGCTAGCAAAAAAATACCATCCGGATATAAACAAAGAACAAGGAGCTACAGAAAAATTCAAAGAAATCAACGAAGCAGCGGCAGTCCTAGGCGATCCGGAAAAAAGACAACAATACGACCAATTTGGAACATCAGACTTCGGCCAACAATTCTCAGGCTTTGACTTCAGAGACTTCGCAGGAGGCGTTAATTTTGACGAAATATTCGACAACCTATTCTCAGGATTTGGCTTCAAAACAAGAAGAGGAGGAAGGCCAGGCAGAGATTTGGTAGCGGAAGTTGACGTAGAACTAAAAGAAGCAGCCAAAGGAACAACAAGAGAAATAGAGACTCAAAGAATGGTACAATGCGAAGAATGCTCAGGTAAAGGAGGCACAAACTTCGCACAGTGCAGCACGTGCCAAGGCCAAGGAATGGTAAGGCATGCAAGAAGAACACCATTCGGCGTATTTGCAACAACAACCACCTGCAACAAGTGCAAAGGAACCGGAGAAATGCCGGAAAATACGTGCAAAACTTGCGACGGAGAAGGAAGACTGGTTTCAAGAGAACCTGTTAAGGTCAAAATACCAGCAGGCATACACGACGGGATGAAATTAAGGGTTGCGGGCGAGGGTGAAGCAGGAGAACAAGGCGCGCCAACAGGCGATCTTTACGTAATGGTACACGTTCTGGAAGATGAACGATTTGTAAGAGAAGAAAACGATTTAGTTGTCCAACACCCAATAAGCTTTGCAACAGCTTGCATTGGCGGAGAACTAACAGTCGAAACACTAGAAGGCAAGAAAAAAGTAGAAATAAAACCAGGAACACAAAACAATTCAGAAATAAGACTTGCTGGCGAGGGACTGCCAGAACTAAGAAGCGGGCACACTGGTGATTTTGTGATAAAAATAACTGTTGAAGTGCCAAAGAAAGTAAGCAAGAAACAAGCAGAATTACTGAAAGAATTTGAGAAAGAAGGCAAGAAAAAGTGGGGATTGTTCTAACGAGCTAACTTCTCGGCTTCCCTAAAAATGGATTCTTCCTTTCTGTTGAATTTTTTAAGGGCAAAAATAAGATTCTTGATGCCACCTTCCATAAAAGTACGAACCAAAGGCCAAGCATCATCAACTTCAGCGCGTCTATCTCTTAAACGGCGCAAGTAAGTGCTAAGTTTAGTTCTCCCATCCTTGAGTCTAGTATGCTCAGTATTACACGCAGCATCATGCGTGAGAACACAGTGAATCTGAGTTTCCAAAGCGCGGTAAAACGCGTCAACAGTTCTCTGAACAATGGCAAAACGCCTACTTATTTTCTTGCCGGCCAAAGAAATTCCTGTTAAATTTGTAAGTGTTTTCTTATACTCTTCAATCGTTGCGAACTGAAGCGATGAAGGCATCAACGTCCTACTGTTTGAACGCGAAACAAATCCAAGCTGCAGCCTACCATTTGCACCTGTGTCATTATCTGCTTTTGCTCCAATATTAAAGCACAAAAGAATTGCTTCAAGAGGATTGGTAGGAACTTCCCAGATTCCCTTTTCGTTGTCTCTCTTGATTGCAGGAACAACATACGCAGTGCCGCTTCCCATGTTGTACATAGGATTTTCAACACGACTAATGCCTCTTCTCGAACTTTCCGTGTTGACAATTTCCACGGCATACATTTCAAGGCCATCCTTGTCTTTGCCACATACAAGAAAGGTGGTATTGGCATCATCATCGCCTTTATGATTTTTTGCTATATCTCTCGTAAGAGAAAGAATCTTTTGGGCCAAACCCCGTGCGTCCAAATCCTGATCATCAAGTTTAGAGTAAACATGACTGGCGAAATTCTCAACGCCGACAGCCATCACAAGGTTGTGGCCTCTCTGCACCAACTTCTGATAGTTCGAATTCTTTGAGCCGGCATTAGACGTAGATTGCGAATCAGAAACACAAAAAATGTAAGGCTCATTCTCATATTCTATCTTCACTGCAAAAATATTAGTCACAGAGGCAGGGATTCAACAACCCTTTAAAAGTTTTTTTACTCTGGAGTAGGCATTTTGTATTAAGATTTCAAATCCACAAAGCTTAAAAGCAGATAAAAAGACGATTTCTGCATGGTCAGCGTGCATTTACAAGGCCCAGAATGGTTCTTTGGCGCAGATGCGAGCTTAACCGCATTCGCAGCAGTAATAGCACTGTGCGTTGCTGTAGCCTCTTTAAGAGTCTATAGATTGACTAGGGAAAAGAAGTATGGCTACTTTACTGCAAGCTTCATTCTCCTCACGCTTAGCTTCTTGTCAAGGGCTACTGCCGACACACTTCTCGAAGGACTAGTCGTTAAGATACCCGAAGCAATGACTGGCATGATATTCTTCGTTGGATATGTAACACACATACTGCTAGCACTAACAGCATACCTGCTGCTAGTCATAATAACACACAAAATAAAGGACAAAAGAGTCATCGCATTGCTGTTTTTGACATTAGTCCCAAGCCTTTTGCTAAGCGGAAGCTACTTCCTGAGCTTCTACGGGCTTAGCACAATATTCCTCGCGTTTGTAGCCATCGCCTACTACCAAAACTATCACAAAGTATGCACCACGACATCCTGCCTCGTATTCATCGCATTTGTTTTACTATCACTCGCACAAGTACAATTTTTGCTTGAGGCAGTAAAAGACTTTTGGTATGTTGGCGCGCACATAACACAGGCAGCAGGATATCTCGTAATACTTTTCGCACTAGTTAAGACCCTTATCAAATGAAAAGATCCAAATTAGACATAGTGTACGACATGCTTCGAGCAATCGAAGACAAAGGCGGCAAAATACTGCCAACACACTTACTGTATAAATCAAATTTATCACACCAAAGAATGAAACTTTATCTCGATGAGCTAAAACAAAGAAACCTAGTTGCGGAAACAAGCGCTAAAGGCAAAAAGTTCTTCGAACTAACAGACGACGGAAGAAAGTTTGTGCAAAACTACAAACAAATGAAACAGTTTACAGAAGCGTTTGGATTGTAAAAATCCTAAATCTTCTCAAAAGATACCAACAATTTTTTCTCTGTAGCGTCCTTCTTAATTAGGTAATAAAATTCAATCTCAGGATTATCCTTATACTTCGCAAGAAATTCAAAAGCCGCTATGCCCATCGAAATAGCGCTTTGCATTACCTGTCCACAATCCCGCGCATTTGTGGACTCCGTAATCAAAGAAAGCCGCGTATAGCTCTTCTGATCAAGAACCGCGCGCATATCACACTGTGGGGCATCCGCGGCTGGTTTGTGATCCAGAGGCAAAACCAGCTCGTCCAAAACTTTACCATCCCGCTCAGCATATATATGGCAGGAAGCGCCATCAAACCTGAGCTTCTTTGTAAACTTTATAATTTTATCGTAATGGTTAAGAAACATTCCCACGAGCTTTTCCACACTTTTGCAATCTATGGCGTCCACTAATGACTCCAAACCATCAAAAGACTGCTTGGCCAACTTGAAACAGATCTCGCGCTCCATTATACTTATGATTCGCTCCGGTTATTTTAAGCTTCCGCTACATAATTTTGAATATAAGAAATAACTAAAATAGCGAAAGCAATTCGAACAAAAGAGCTTTGAAATATTGGGGCATGAGTTTTCTCAGGGCTCATCATCTCAGTAGTAGCACCTAGCGCATCACCTACAGCCGAGCCAAAAATACAGCCCTTTACCTTATCGAAATCGAGAATTGTCATAATAAGTATGATTTCTCAAGATTTAAAAAATTTTGGTGTGCTGAGGATTACACCAGTTTAATCGTGCGTGTCCAAATTGAAGACAGCGCCGGTGTTTTCCAAAGATTTCACGATTTTGTCGCCAAGGGCCAAAACTTCATCTTTATTCGGAGCTTTGTCACCCCATTCGTAGATGAAATCAACAGGGCCAAAATGCGTTATAAAACCAAGCGACTCAATCCTTTTTGCAATCTCTGAGGTGTGAACCCCACGCGTCCCAAAATACATAACCAAGTATGTTTTCCATCCCATGAGTGTATTATGTGCTTTCATATTATAAAAAGTTATCGGAATTAGTTGCGATAATTTAAATAATTCACAATAAAATCAAATACGGATGAAAACACTTACAGAATACAAAAACTTGTTTCTGCACCCAAGAAAATTTGCAAAAAATAGGCTAAAAACCAGTTGGCCATGGTGGGCATATCTGCTGGCAATACTGGGCTGGAATATCGCGATATTAGCAACATCACAAATATTCTACGTGGAATTCGGCCAGGCAGCAATAGCACAAGGCATCTCGCTTGTTCTGTCAATCGTAGTAATATTTGTAATCAACCAGCCATTCAGAAAAAAGCTGAGCATAAAAGAATACTACACGGCAAACCTTGCATTCCAAGCTTACGCCGCACCATTATACTTCCTCATCTCTTTGCTTGTCAGATATGCATTAACATCGCTATTGTTTGTAGGAATAATCATGCTAATCTCCGGCATAGCAATGGTATGGATAACAACCGCTTATTGCAAATTCATATCAGAACTGCACAAAGCCAGCGCGTGGAAAGTGTTCGGAATGGTGGTGCTAACAGGAATCTTGATCACTATTATAGAATTTGTTATCCCGTCGCAACAAATCAAACTGCCAGAGCTTGGCGATGCGGATGAACCTGTCCTCGACCTTGGCGAGCTCACATACGAAGAAATAGTGCCATTGATAGCCGATCTCTGTGAAATAGAAGCAAAAGACAAACCTCAGCCAGACGTGGAAATAGGAAAATGCCTGATGGAAGCCGCAAACAACATCAAGGATAATGAAGAATTAGAAGGACTTGATGAAGCACTGTGCGAGGAAGTTCCAGAGACTTCTGATGGCAATGTTACACCAGAAGCATGCCTGGCAATGCTTGGTTAAGCAAGATTTTTATACACGCATACCAATTTTCTTGCCATGAAAAAAGAGATACTAATGATATTATTGATTCTAGCGCTGCCAACAATATTCGTAATGAGCATGCAGCCGCGGCAGACAGGAGCACTAGTGAACGGAATAGCAATGCTGCGCACAGAAAGAATATACATTTACATCGGATTTCCAATACCACCAAGACCGCTCAAAGTAATAGGAGAAAGAGCACGACAAGGAATACTCGTTGGTGCGCACGAAGACTTCTACACTTCAAATGGACTAGAAAACGGGCACAGATTTTTCGACAACGAACTGGAAACATATCAAGCACTGCTCATGTTGATGTGCCTCAAACCAACAGGAATAATCTCGGAAGGCAGATTTATCAGCCCTGGAGGAATATCAATCACAACAACAGGAGAAATAACAGACATCGGACAAATACCATGCGAAGAAGAATTAAGAATAAAAGCAGAACAGACATTAATTGCACTGGTTGACATCGACTCAAGACTTGTAGAGCTCACTGTGCAAAACAGCAGATG
>CAZXKS010000028.1:0-11206 GCA_964641265.1 uncultured Methanosarcinales archaeon
GAGCATTATTTGAATAGTTCTGGCCAGAAGGACGAGCTCGAGAGCAGTAAAATCTACAAGAAGTTCAAGCATTTGTTTTCCAAAGAGCACGTTGCCGAAGCAAGTAAGAATATTTCGACGCGCGAAGGCAAGCTATTATATGATGCTTTTGTCGGCAATTTTATTGGCAACGAGTTGAAGAGGATTACTGACAAAGCCAGTTCTTTTGAGGCTTCTGCTGTTGTTGAGGTTTCTGGCCAGCAGATTCCTTTCAGGAGCGTTTCTTCTTTGTTGATGAATGAGGACGTGCGTGAGAAGCGCAGGATTTACTATGAATCTACAAAGCCTGTTAAGAAAAAGCTCACCTCTTTCGAAAAGCGTGCTTGGAAGAAAGTTTATGATATGCTTGCTGAGCTTTCAGGCAAATCATACGTTGAGTATCTTTCATTTATCAAGGAAGTTGATTATGATGTTCTTGGTTCCCAGCTTAGAGAATTCCTTGTAAAAACCGAAGAGCTTCACAAACAGCAGATTGAGAAGAATATGGCTTCTGTTGGCGTGCGTTTGAAGGATGCACAGCCGTATGATTATGCTTATTATGCTCGTGCCAAGCCTTTTGATGTTTTTTTCCAAAAAGAAAAATTGGTTGAAGTTGCCAAGAATTTCTGGCGTGATGTTGGTTTTGATATAGGCCTGCAAAAAAATGTTATTTTAGATGTTGAAGACCGTCCTAAGAAAGTTCCGCGTGCTTTCTGCATGCCTGTTAAAGTTCCTGAAGAGGTTATTCTTGTTATCAAGCCTCATGGCGGTCAGGATGATTATCAGGCTTTCCTGCACGAGTCTGGTCATACTGAGCACTTTGCAAACACTGATGGTTCTTTATCTTACCAGTTTAAGCAGTTGGGTGATAATAGTGTGTCAGAATCTTATGCTTTCCTTATTGAGTATCTTCTCTCAAACACTTTGTTCTTGCAGAAATATTTGCAGATGTCCGAGGCCGATGCGAAGAAATTCTCCAATTTCATTATGGAGCAGAAGTTTCAGGCTTTCAGAAGGTATGCTGCTAAAGTAATCTACGAATTAAAGCTTCACCGTAATGACTTAACCAAACTTGACGATAAATTCCAGCCAACTGGCGGCGTTTATACTTCTCTTGCTAAGATGTATGTTGACATTCTTTCCAAAGCGACCAAAATCAATTACAACCCTGGAAGTTATTTGCTTGATGTAGACTCTGGTCTTTACGCAGCTGATTATGTGCGCGCATGGCAGTTTGAGGTCATGATTCGCAAGAAATTGGAAGAAAAGTTCGGCAGGAACTGGTTTGAGAAGAAGGAAGCTGGCGAATTCCTCAAGTCTATGTGGAAGTGTGGCAATAGTTCTAAGAATGTTAACGAGCTTGCCCAGATGATTGGTTATGAGAAGGTTGACATTTCTTATATAACGCAGGATTTCTTGGATTTCTTTAAGTAAGCTTAATATAATGAGTATGTTACGAAAGTGCCATGTCACAAAAGTCATTTTGGCATGATCTGCCTTATCGTCCGCGCAGCAAACTGACGCGCAATATTCGTGCAGATGTTGCAATCGTGGGTGGTGGTATCATGGGTGTTTCTGCTGCGTACCATCTTGCAAAAGCTGGTTTTTCGTGTGCTCTGGTCGAGAAAGAAGTGATTGCCAGTGGTCCTGCGGGAAAAAATGTGGGCATGGTTGTTGAGGGTACGTCTTTTGATTTGTTGCAGATGATTCAGATGATTGGATCAAAGTATCCAACAGAAATATGGAAATACACTCGCCAAGCCCAGAAGCATGCTGCTGAATTGATTAAAAAAGAAAATATTGTTTGCGACGTCGAAAAAACAGGCAGTTTGTTTGTTGCGCTTGACAAGGAGCAGGCGTCGTGGCTTAAGCGTGAGGCTGCCACAAGACGCAAATATGGCTTTACTGCTAAACTGCTGGGCAAGCGCGAGTTGAGCAAAGCAATATCATCTCCGTTTGAGGCAGCGTTGTATAATAAGAATGATTTTCTTCTTCACCCGGTGAAATTTGTTCGCGGGCTGGCAAGGTGCGCAGAAAAACAGGGTGCTAGAATCTATGAGCACACCCCTGCGCTTGGATGGAACGAACATGAAGTCCGTACGCCAGGTGGCAAGATTGCTGCAGACAAAGTGTTGGTGGCAATCGAGACAGAGACGCCGTTTATCAGCTCGCATCGGAAGTGTGCGCAGGTTATTGCAACAAAACCATTGAAAAATTCGGAAAAGCTTGGCTGGAAGTATGGTCACATGTTGTGGGAGAGCGTTCCTCATTATAACGTGATTCGGTTTTCACATAACCGTCTCATGATTACCAAAGATATCATTAGGAATGCGACAGAACAGCAGAAAAAAGCGCACGCTCGCCAGTTGCAGAAGACGCTGTTGAAATATTTCCCAATTCTGACAAAAAATGACGTGGCGATTTCACATCGCTGGGATTGTTTGGTGATGCACACGCCGCGGAATATATTCTCAATCTCTCATGAGAAGGGTGTGTATTATGCGTATGGGTGTTCAGGCAATGGCCTTACGAATGGCACATTTGCGGGCAAGCTTGTGGCAGACCATTTTTCGGGTAAAAAACTGCCTGAAATCTATGTTCCGTCTTCTAAAATAAGTCTGGCTGGATGTTCATGGTAAACATTTTTAAACCGTTCATATTCTTATTCAGTTGATGAGCGCAAAAGCTGGTGATAAGGTTAAGCTGACAACTTCTGACGGCGTATTCGAAGGCACTTTGCTTCCGCGTCCTGAGTTGTTGTCACAGGACATTACTGTTCTGAAGCTGAAGACCGGCTACAATATTGGCATTGAGTCAAAGAAAATTAAGAAGGAAGTTGTTCTTGAAGAGTATAAGGCGCCTGTTCCAAAGGCCAAGAAGATTAAAGTTGACAAGGACTTGCCTACTGTTGCAATCCTCTCAACCGGCGGGACAATATCATCAAGAATTGACTATCGTACCGGCGGCGTTTATGCTGATTATACTGCTGAAGACTTCGTCGCAATGTGTCCAGAACTTCAAGACATAGCTAACATTCGCGCTGCGAAAGTGATGAGTGTTATGAGCGAGGATGCTCTTTCTTCTGATTGGCTGCGTATGGCCGAAGAAATCTTGAAGGTTATCAACGATGTTGACGGCGTTGTTATTACGCACGGGACTGACACAATGCATTTCACCAGTGCCGCCCTCTCATTCTTGCTCAAAGACCTTAACAAGCCTGTTGTTATTACTGGTTCTCAGCGTTCTATTGACCGTGGTTCTAGTGATGCTTTTATGAACCTCACATGTGCTGTTACTGCTGCCGCTAAGTGGGATGGTTCTGGTGTTGTTATTTGCATGCATGGATCTATGGAGGACAAGTTTTGTCATCTTTTGCGCGGCACTAAGGTTAGGAAGATGCACACTTCAAGAAGGGACGCCTTCCGTCCTATTGGTGATGAGCCGTTGGCCGCAATTTTTACTGACGGCAACATGGAAGTTGTTGATGACAATCATCCAAAGAGGTCTAAGTCAAAGCCTTCTTTGCGTGCTCTCGACCCCAAAGTTGCTTTGATTTACGTTTATCCTGACATGGACCCAGGAATTGTTGATTATCACATAAAACAAAAGGTTCACGGTATTGTTCTTGCTGGCACTGCTCTTGGTCATGTTCCTTTGAACAATCCTAAGTCGCTAGCACCTGCCCTCATGAAAGCGGTCAAGGCCAAGATTCCTTTGTTTGTCTGCACACAGACTTTGTACGGTAGGGTTAATTCTTATGTTTACACAAATTTGAGAAAGCTGAGTATGAGTATTGGTGCAACTTATCTTGCTGATATTATGCCTGAGGTTGCTTATGTTAAATTGATGGTTGCATTAAAAGAAAAAGATCCT
The DNA here is from genome assembly GCA_964641265.1 of uncultured Methanosarcinales archaeon. Lineage (GTDB taxonomy): Archaea > Nanobdellota > Nanobdellia > Woesearchaeales > ARS49 > CABMGU01. The sequence goes on from CAZXKS010000028.1 coordinate 3,892, forward strand.
GTCGCGTTCATGACTTCCAATATTGCAGGTGAGATTAGCAGTCGTGAAACTGACGATTGCTTTTTGAGATGAGGCCTGTTCAAGATGTGCTTAACCAGATCAAGTGGGATAAGAAGCTCAAGCCAGAGGATTATACGGTTGAATACTTGGATTTTGGGAAGATCACCCCAATTCCTTATACTGCAATTAAGAAAATCGAGGGTTTGTTTATGATTGTAGAGAAAGATGGCGAGGAAGTTAACATTCCATTGCATCGAATCCGTATAATCAAGAAAAATGGAGAAGTAATATGGCAAAGATCAAGTGCGGGCTAGAAGTACACCAGCAACTAGACACCAAGAAACTCTTCTGCGAGTGTGATTCTGTTATTCATGAGAATAATCCTCATTTTACAATCATGCGTAAGTTGAGGGCTGTTGTTGGTGAAACTGGAGAAATTGATATTGCTGCTGTTCAGGAGGCGATGAAGGGTAAGAAGTTTGAATACGAGGCTTATGATGATAATTGTTGTCTTATTGAGTTGGATGAAGAGCCTCCAAGAAACTTGCGTCCTGAAGCTTTGCTTGCTGGTATTCAGGTTGCCAAGTTGTTTAAGGCTAAGTTTGTTGATGAAGTGCAGGTTATGCGTAAGACTGTGATTGATGGTAGTAATACTTCTGGTTTTCAGCGTTCTGCCTTGGTCGCTTATGGTGGTAAGATTGATTCTTCAAAAGGTTCTATCTCAATTCCTACAATTATTGTTGAGGAGGATAGTGCTAGATTGATCAAGGACGAGCCTGATAAAACGATTTTCCGTCTTGACCGTTTGGGTATTCCTTTGCTTGAGATTTCTACTGGTCCTGATATTGTTTCTCCTGAGCATTGTGCTGAGGTTGCTGAGAAGCTTGGATTGCTATTAAGAAGCACTGGTAAAGTTAAGCGTGGTCTTGGCACTATTCGTCAGGACGTTAACGTTTCTATAGAAGGCGGCGAGCGTGTTGAGATTAAGGGCGCTCAAGATTTGAAATTGTTGCCCAAGCTTGTTGAATTAGAAGCCATTCGTCAGCAAAACTTGCTTGACATCAAAAAAGAATTGGAAAAACGCAAGGTTAAGGAAGTTCTTGCTCAGATTATGGACGTCTCGCGCTTGTTGGTTAATTCTAAGTCAAAAGTGGTTCAATCAACGATAAGAAAGGGCGGTGTTGTTTTGGGCATTAGGCTGCCGTCTTTCAAGGGTCTTCTTGCTCGTGAAGTCCAGCCTGGTCGTCGCTTAGGCACTGAGTTTTCTGATCGTGCCAAGGTTGCTAGTGGTGTTGGCGGTCTTTTCCATAGTGATGAGCTTCCGGATTATGGCATTTTGCCTGATGAAGTGGAGCAAATTTCAAAACATCTTGATTGTTGTGAGCATGATGCTTTTGTTTTGGTTGCTGATCTCAAGCCGCGAGCAGAGCGTGCTTTGCAAGCAGTTATTTTGCGTGCGAATCAGGCCGTGCATGGTGTTCCTAAAGAAGTTCGCCGTGCAAGTGATGATGGCACTACTTCTTTCTTGCGTCCTATGCCTGGCGCTGCTCGAATGTATCCAGAAACTGATGTCCTTCCAATTAGAATTACCAAGAAGATGATTGATTCTGTTGAGCTTCCTGAGCTTATCGAGCACAAGATTGGCAGATACAAAAAGCTTGGTATTGGTACTGATTTGGCAGAGCTTACAGCAAAATCAGACCGTGCAGAATTGTTTGACAGTTTTGTCAAGTCTTTCAAAGCTCTTAAGCCTGCTTATGTTGCAGAAATCTTAATGACTGCCGCGCGCACCATCAGGCGTCAGTTCAACGTGGAAATATCTCCAACTGACGAAGATTATTGTACTTTGTTTGCCGCATTAGAGCATGATGAAATCTCTAAGGAGAGCGTGCTTGGAATCTTAAAAGAGAAGCGTCCTGTTAAGGAAGTCTTGCATAAGTACAAGCTGCTGTCAGAGACCGAGTTGTTGCGTGAGTTAACCAGGATTGTTGAGGAAAACAAGAAGCTTCCAATTAATGCTTTGATTGGCAAGGCCATGGCAGAACTGAGAGGCAAGGCTGCGGGTCATAAGATTGTTGAGTTTTTGAAGCGTTTGACAAGCTGAATTGTCATCATTATCCCCATCCCAACAATTATTCCTATCGTGTTGAATATGAAGTCCCATCCTTCGTTTATCCATCCGCCTCCGACTAGGTCTATGAGGTCTGATGCTCCAACAACACTGTCTCCAGCTCCGAACTTGAACGCGCCTTCTCCGAATCCGAGCGCCAGATAGCCTATGAATTCTGAAAGTTCAACCACTGCTCCAACTCCCATTGCTGCCAAAAATACGGCAATCAGTAGCAAAAGATTCTTGCGTGTGAAAAACTTCTCGTCCATCCATTGTTTCATCCATCTGAAGAACAGTAATGCATAAGGAAATGCTCCGAAAAAGTGCGTGATGTGGTCCCATTGGATTGGAATTGGCGATATGTGATACCATCCGAATATTCCTCCTGCGTGCAAGAGGTGTCCAATGATCAGCATTGTGAATATCGGCATGTTCATTCTGGAAACATCATAAATCCAGTAGTAAAACAGTGTTAGAATGATGAAAAGTACAAAATCTGGTATGAACTCATAGACTCCAGTCAGTATTGCCATTGGTATCATGAGTATGAAAATAAGCACACTGATAATTGTCAAGAGTTTTACGTAATTGTCCATTGTCCCCGTCGACAAAAGCGTTTTTGTCGTATATAAAACTAGCGCAACCTTTATAAAGCCTAATCTTGTTTTCAAGTATATGTTGCAGTACGTATTATGGGGTATTTCTTTCATTACCCTGTGGCTTACCATTGTATGGTTGAATTTTTTGTACGCAGAGCCCGTTCCTAAGAAGCGCTTCCAAGAATATCCTAAGATCACTTTTGGCATTCCAGCGTACAATGAGAAAGACACTATTCTGAAAACTGTTAAATCCATCCTGGAAGCCGATTATCCTTTGGACAAAAAGGAAATTATTGTTGTTGATGACGGTTCTACAGACGGCACATCTGGTGTTGTTCAGAAGTTCGTCTCACAGCACCCGGGTGTTCCTGTGCAAATCATCCGAAAATCAAATAGCGGTAAAGCTTCTGCCTTGAATGTCGCTCTTGACAATGCAACGGGTGATTTCTTTTCCGTTATGGATGCGGACAGCAGGATTTCAAAGGAAAGCGTCAAACTCTCAATCGCAAACTTTACCGATAAAAAGATTGGCGCTGTCATCAGCCGTGTCCGTGTTGATGATCCCAAAAATTTTCTTGAGCGCATTCAACGTTTTGAGTACATCATGTCCAGCATAATTAGAAAGATAATGTGCAACTTTGGTACGCTTTCAATAACGCCAGGAGTTCTTTCTATTTATCGCACAAGTGTTATAAGAAAGCTCGGCTGCTTTACTCGCGACAAGAATAATTTGACTGAAGACCTTGAAATTGCTCTGCGTTTGAAGTATAATGGTTACACGATTAAGATGGAACCAGAGAGCATTACCTATACGCATGTTCCTGATACGTTTCCAATGCTTTGGAGCCAGCGTATTCGTTGGGCGCGTGGTTATATTTACAATCATTGGAATTATAGAAAAATGTTTTTCTCTTCAAAGCACGGCATTTTTGGCACGTTTCAATTGCCTATCAACGTCTTGGCCGTTATTCTTCTTATTGCCAACATCGGCATCATAGTTTATGATGGTCTGAACAAGTTGTTTGATTTTGTTTTTCGCAGTTTGACTATTCCTAATTATTTTATTGATCGGCTTTTGGATTTCCCGACGTTGAAGGAGTTTATTCTTGCAAGAAACATCCAAATTTATTTGCCTATTATGATAGGTTTTATCCTTGGAACTTATTTGATCGTTTTCGCTCACAGGCTGTTTAAGGAGCGTTTTAGTAAGCAGATTGCTCCTTTGGTTTCTTATATTATTGTGATGCCTTATTTTTCTACTGTTAATTGGATTTCTTCAATTTATCAAGAGATTACGAGATCAAAGCGCAAGTGGTAAACTATAGCGTCAAATACATCGCAGCCCATATCATGCCTTCATCCGCGTGGTAGACAGCTGATTTGTACGGTTTGTCTCCGCTGTAGGCTTCGTATAAAGTTCCGTATTTTTCAATTATTTTCGTATAGTTTTTCTTGTATTTGGAAAGCGCTGAATATTTCTTTGTCGCTTGCATCCATATAAAGCCTAAGAAAGGCCATATGGTATAATTCTCCCAGTTTGGTACTAGTATTCCTGCGAGTATCATTTTTTGTGGTTTTCTGCTGTAAGCCAGTGGCATTGGCTCATCTAATTTGTTTTCTTTAATTATTTTTAGTGTTTCTGTAAAGTTTTTGCCTATGCCTAGCCAGTATGGTAGTGTGTTTGCGTCTCCGCTCGGTTCTGTTGTTGTTCTGTCATCTTTGTAGTATCCAATCCAGTATTCGTTTAGTGTTTTTACTAATTCTTTTTCAGTGTACGCAAAAGTAAATCCTAGTTTTTTTGCTTCCCTTGCTAACAATATTGCCATGCAGTGGTCGTAGCAGCTGCTGTCTCTTTTTGCATAGTCTCTCATTCCTGAGAATTGTACCCCTCTTCTTACTCTGCCATTTTTAAGAACGATTTTTGCAAATTTGTTTATTTCTTCTTGCAGAAATTCCTCGTATTTTTCTATTAATTCTGCATCTCCTGCAACTCTTAGTGCGTGTATCATTAGCGCAACCGAGTCAGGGCTGTAAATGTTTGGGAAAGAGAACGGTGTTCCGTATCTTGTTATTGCTGTTTTTATTCCTGTTTTTGAGTATTTTTCAAGTGCATACGCAAGTGTCTTTTTTACTTCTTGCAAATATCCCAATTTAACTAAGCTTTCCGCACAGTACCCAAAGTCTCTTGCCCAGAATTCTTTGTAATGGTGTGTGCTTGTTTGGAAATATCTTCCATTCCAGCAGGCGTTTACTATTTGTTTGCAAATCCGCGTAGCATTTCCTTTGTATCTTGTTGGTCCTTTTATTTTTTGGCCTAGTGATGATAAGAAATATCTTAATCCTTGTGTTGCGTGTACTGGTTGGTACATTACGCGGGTGGGAGGATTTGAACCCCCGATCTTCCGGTTAGGAACCGACTGCTCTATCCAAGCTGAGCTACACCCGCTTAAAGATTCTACTCTTCGAAGGTTATTTAAATCTTTATTCTCGTCGGCGAATTATGTACGTTATCAAGCAGGTTCCAGAGGATTTTGCTGTTACAGAGGTCAGTGCTGTCAAGTTGAAGGATCGTGGTAAGTTTGTGTATTTCCGTCTTTGGAAGCGGAATTATAATACTCTTGATGCTTTGAATCGTGTTGCTGATGCGTTGGGCGTTTCTTCTGCTGCTCTTTCTTGTGCTGGCAATAAGGACAGGATTGCAGTTACTGCTCAGACTTGTAGTTTAAAGGGCGTTTCTCGCGACCGTCTTGAAAGGTTGCAGCTTAAGGATATTGAGGTGACTTTTCTTGGTTATGGTGATGAGCCTGTTCATCTTGGCGAGTTGGAGGGTAATAAATTTCGAATCACCGTTCGTAATTTGGACTCTCTTCCAAAGTTTTCTGCTCGTTTTCGCAATTTGTTTGGCGAGCAGCGTTTCAGTGAGCATAATGCCGAAATCGGCCGCGCTATTGTGAAGCGTGATTTTGAGCGTGCTGCGCGTTTGCTTGGCGACATGGACTCTTCTTTGAAGGGTTATTTTGAAAGGCGTGATTGGATTGGCGCTTTGCGCCGTGTTCCTAGGAAGATTTTGATTTTGTTCGTGCACGCTTATCAGAGTCATTTGTGGAATATTGTTGCTGAAAAAGCAGAAAATGGCGTTTTGCCTGTTGTTGGTTTTGGTACTGTTGTTATAGACGAAATAACTAAGTCTGTCTTGGCCGAGGAAGGAGTTTCTCCTTCTGATTTTGTTGTTCGTGAGCTGCCTGAGGTTAGTGCTGAGGGCTCTGAACGTGAAGTCTGGGCTGAAGCAAAGGATCTTAAGGTTGGCGGGTTGGAGCTTGACGAGTTTTTTGATGGTAAGAAAAAAGTTGTATTGGAATTCTTCTTGCCAAAGGGCAGTTATGCTACTGAGTTTATCCGGCAGTCATTTGGTCAATGATTTTGCAGATGTCCAAGAATACTTTGTCTATGGATTTACTTGCATCAACAGGATGCACAATTTTTCTTGGTTTGTAGTATTCCAGCAATGGTTCTGTTTCGTCATGGTAAGTGGCCAATCTTTTCTTAATCGCTTCTGGTTTGTCGTCGTCTCTTTGTATGAGTTTTCCTCCGCAATTGTCGCAAACTCCTGTTTTTCCGGGAGGGTTTTCTGCTCCGTATATGCGTCTGCATGCTTGGCATTGTCTGCGTGATGACAGCCGTTTGATTGCGAGTTCGTCCGGCATGTTTAGTTCTATTACTAAGTTTACTTCTGTTATTTCGTCTAAGGCTTCTGCTTGTGCAAGATTTCTTGGGAAGCCGTCAAAGATGTTTCCTTCGCCTAAGTATTTCTTCGTTAGCTTGATTACAAGCTCGTCTGGTGCTAGTTTTCCTTGTTCAATGATTTTTTTTATTTTTAATGCTGTTGGATCTTCTTGTTCTATGCCTTGTCTGATTAAATCTCCTGTTGATGTGTGTTTTAGTCCGTATTTTTCTGCTAGAAGTTGTGCTTGTGTTCCTTTGCCTGAACCTTGTGGTCCGATTAGTATTATGTTCATCCTAGATACTCTAGTATTTCTTTTGGCTCAACATGCTTTTGCCAGCATTCTCTGAGTTTTTTGAGTAATGGCAGGATGATTTTTTTGTCTTGGTGCCAGATGTCGTAGATTTTTCTTATTGTTTGAGCGTCAAGTTCATCTTCTCCTATCAAATCTGTTTCTAATAGTGACCTGTATTGTTCCATAAGGTGTCTGAAAACGTCTGTTATTTGTTTTTTCTCGCCGTTCGTGAAGCATCTGCACTCGTACATTGCTGTTAGGCTGTTCGGGTCCGGATTGAGTGAGTTTTCCAGTAAGTCTAGTACTGGTTCCATTCTTTCTGCTATTTTGCGCTTTATATGGCGCAGTAAGAATTTGTCCGATTCGATAAGCTCTATCTCAAACTCTTTGTTTATCTTGTCAAATTCCGGCAGTATCGGGTGTTCTTTTTTCAGTTTGTCGTATGCTTCCTTTATCATATGCTAGTCGCTCTTGTGCAGCGTATATAAAGTTTGCGTCGTAGCAATCTTTTTAAAGTCGCTGTAGGCATTCTACTTTAACGCCTCCGTAGCTTAGTAGCCATAGCGGCGGTTTTGTATCATTCGCAAAAG
>CAZXKS010000029.1:0-5988 GCA_964641265.1 uncultured Methanosarcinales archaeon
TCTATTCCGGATGTTGCTCCTGCGATTATTGATATTGTTCCTGTTGGCGCTATTGTTGTGACGGTTGCGTTTCTGGTTGCTTTGCCTTTCCACGTGCTTCTTTCAAAGTTTGGGAAATTTCCTCTTTCTTCTGCTAGTTTGTTACTTGCTTTTCTAGCTTCGTCATTCAAAAATTTCATTAACTTCTCGCCAAATTGTACTGCTTTGTCTGAGTCGTATGGTATTCCTGTATTTATTAAGAGTTCTGCAAATCCCATTACGCCTAATCCAATGCGCCTGTTTGATTTTGTTACTTGTTCTATCTGGGGCAATGGGTATTTGTTTACATCAATTACGTTGTCAAGGAAGTGTATTGCTGTGTGAATTGTTTTTTTGAATTTGTCCCAGTCCATTTTGCCGTTTTTGATCATGTTTGTTAAATTGATGCTTCCTAAATTACAGCTTTCGTATGGGTGTAATGGTTGTTCTCCGCAGGGGTTTGTGCTTTCTATTTCTCCTGTTTGCATTGTTGGGTTTTTTCTGTTTATTTCGTCGATAAATACTAGTCCTGGGTCTCCTGTTCTCCAAGCGTTGGCAACAATAAGATCAAAAACTTCTGCCGCGTTTAGTTTTTTGACTTTTTCTTTTGTTCTCGGGTTTACCAAATCGTATTCTTGTCCTTTTGCTGCTGCGTTCATGAACGAGTCTGTTGCTGCTACTGAGATGTTGAAGTTTTGTAGCATGTCTTCCCTGCTTTTTGATGTTATGAATTCGATGATGTCTGGGTGGTCATATCTGAGTATTCCCATATTTGCTCCTCTTCTTTTTCCGCCTTGCTTCAAAATCTCTGTTGTTATGTCAAATATGCGCATAAAGCTCACTGGTCCTGAGGCTACTCCTTTTGTGCTTTTGACTATGTCTCCTTTTGGTCTGAGTTTTGAGAATGAAAAGCCTGTTCCGCCTCCTGATTGGTGGATCAAAGCAGTGTACTTTACTGCATCAAATATTTCAACTAAAGAATCTCCTACAGGTAAAACAAAGCATGCTGATAGTTGCCCTAGTGGCGCTCCTGCGTTCATTAGTGTTGGCGTGTTTGGTAAAAAGTCTAACTTTGATAGCATGTCGTAGAATTCGTCCTCTGTTTTTTTCAAGGCGCCTTTTTTGTATAAGGCGTCTGCTTGTGCTACTGCTTTTGCTACTCTTCTGAATAGTCTTGCTGGTGTTTCTGTTATGTTTCCTTTGTCGTCTCTTAGCAAGTATCTGGAAGCTAGGACTTTTATCGCGTTTGTTGTCAGTTTTAATTCGTCTCTTACTCCTAGGAATGTTTTGAATTCTCTTATTTCTTTGTGTTGTTGTCTGTATAGTATGAATGCTTTTGCAACATCAACTAGTCTGTTTTTGATTAGGACTTCTTCTACTATGTCTTGTAGGTCTTCTACTGCTGGTATTATTTTTGGCGTGAAGTGTTTTTCTAGTTCTTTGACGACTTGTTGTCCGAGTTTTTTTGACAGCTTGCCGTCTTTTTTCTTGACAGAAGTTATTGCTTTGCTTATCGCGATTTCGATTTTTTGCGGCTGGAAGGCTTCTATGCTTCCATCGCGTTTTCTTACTTTTGTTATGCGCGCCATCCCAAAAACCCTCTTTTTCTTGCGAAAAAGAGACCAGCCGAACAATGTTCGGCGCTGCCTCTTTTTCTTAATTATTTTCACTACCGTGCTAACTATTTAAACTTTTTGACGAAAAACAGTTAATTTTTATATAGAAAATAATATCTTATTCACGATCAAACGGTAGTAAAATCGCATTAGAAAGACATTAAAACCATCAAGTAAAAACTGTCGTTATGCCCAAAGTCCTTATCGGCGTTGTTACTTACGGCAAGCATCGTTATTGCTTGGACGAGTTTCTTTTATGCTTGAGCCGGCAAACCGTCAAGGCAGATGTTCTGTTCGTAGTCAACCATGGCGAGTCTGCTTATGCTACTTTGATTCGTTCCAAGAATTTTAACGCTGTTGAAGACCCAAAGCCTGCATCTACCCCTGTTGAAAAGATTTTGAATGGCAGGAAGTATTTGCGTGATCATGCCTTGAAAAACGATTATGACTACTTGCTTTTCCTTGATAGTGATGTCATGATTCATCCGCGCGCTTTGGAGATGTTGTTGGCCACAAAGAACGATGTTGTTGCTGGTGTGTACTTGAATGCGTTTGAGATTGATGGAAAAACTGTCATCGCGCCTGTTTTGTTCAAGGATTTGGGCAATGGCCAATGCCAATTATACACTTATGAAGGCGCTGCAGTGCAAAAAGTCATGGAGGTTGGTGCTGCTGGTTTTGGTTGTACTTTGGTTTCAAGGAAAGTCTTGGAAAAAGTCGAACTAAGATCTTTTGGAAAGAAAAACAGCGAGGCCATGGCGTTTTTTGTTGATGCCCGCGCCAAGGGTTTCAAGACTGTTGCGAACACTTTTGTGAAATGCTTGCACATGCCTTATCCTAAGGGCGATCCTCGTTTGAAATTGTTTGAGTGGAAGAAGAATGTTGAGGATTTGACTTATACGATGGAAATGCCTAAGTAATTTCTTTCGCAATCATCCAAATCTGTATTATCGCGATAGTAAACTTGCTCAGGCTAACCAGCGCTCTTCCTAATAATGCTGCTTTTGCGGCTTTCCATGCATGGCCTGCTTTTCCTGTATGGTAGAATTCCATCGCAAATGCTCCGAGCATTGCTCCTAAGACTATTCCTATTATCGTGCCGATTATCGGTATGACGCTCAGTAATATGCCTCCGATTATCGCGCCTATGATTGTTCCCATCAATCCATATCGTGATATTCCTGCTGTTTTCATTCCGAGCAGGGTTATTATCCATTCCAGTATTTCTCCTAGTATTGCCAGTCCTATGATCCATAGCAGTGTATTGAGAGAAATTGTCATTGACCAGCTTATCAAGTCATAAAATAGTGCTCCTACTACTATCAGGAACGTTCCGCCTATTCCCACTATCGTTAGTCCTATTCCTGCGAGTGCAAAAAGCGCAAAGATGACGAGTGCTATCCATTGGTGGAACATGTTTAAAGAAATCTTTTGTCAGGTTAAAAACTTATCTGGCTTGTGTGTTCTGCTTTTTGTATTCTTATTATTTTGTCTGCAAAGCTTTCTATTTTTTGTTCGTGGCTTACGATGATTATCTGGCTTAAATTCAGTTGGTCCAAAACGTCTCTCATTTTGTCCAGTTGTTCTGTTGAAAAGCCGTCTGTTGGTTCGTCTAATATCAACAAATCTTTTGTCTTTATGCTGCTTATCAAAGAATTTATTGTTTTATTCAGCGCTAATCTGTATGCTAATGCGCATGCTGTTCTTTCTCCTCCGCTTAAATTTTCCACTTCTACGTCATATCCGTTTTGTTGTATTATTGGCGTGAATGTTTCATCTAATCTTGACGTCATTATGTCTTCTACCAGCATTCCGAACCATTGTTGGAATAGTGCGTCGAATTCGTGTTGTATTTTTGCCATGACGTGTTTTTCTATGACGTCCATTAATGGAACGAAATAATCAGTGAGCCATTGTTCCAAGTGTTGTGTTTTTTCTAGCTGTTTTCTTGCTTTTTGTTTTCTTTCCAGTTCTTGTTCTAGCAAGGTTAGCGTTTTTATTGCATGCTGTTCTTTTTGTAATAGTATTGAATGCTGTATGCTTAACTCTCTTTCTTGCTGTAAATTAACATCTAATTGTTTTCTTAGTTGTTCATATGAGGAATTAAGGTCATTCAGCGGGGTTAATTGTTGTTCTAGTTTTGTTATTTGTCCTATCGTTATTTGTGTTTCCTGTGTTAGAATATTATTTTGCTGTTCCAATGCTGTTTTTCTGCTCGTTAGTTGTTCTGCGTGTTGTATTTTGATTTTTGCAATTACCGCTTCGTTTTCTTGTTGTCGTAATTGCTCTAATCCTTGTTTTAGTTGTGTTAGTTCTTCTTCTGATTTTTTGATTAGTTTGCTGTATTCTTCCAGGTTTTTTTCTATTTCTTGTATTTTCTTTTGTTCGGTGCTTATTATTGTGTGCTTGTGTTCCGCTGTTACGTTTTGCAGGCAGGTTGGGCATTGTGCCAGTGCATATATTTTTTGAGAAACGTCTGCTGATTGTTTTTTCAGTGTTTTCAGTTCTGTTATCTTTACTGTTGTTGTTCGTATGTGTGTTTCTTTTTCCAGTATTTGTTTGTTTATTTCCTGGTTTTTGTTTGTATTTATCTCTATTTTTGCAGGCAGTTCTTTTTGTGCCTGCAATACTTGCTGGCTTATTGTTGTTAAATCGGTTTGCACTTGCTTTTGTTGGTTCTTTTTTGCTAGTAATTGTGTTTTTGTTACGTGCAGGTCTCTTGTCAGCAGTTCTGCCTGCTGTTTTTGTTGTTCTATTTTTGTTAGTTGTTGTTTTGCTTCAAGAAGCTGGGTTCTTGCTGTTGTTAATTGTGGCAATAATTCTTTCAACAATTCTTTTGTTTCGTCTTGTTCTTTTTTTGTTTCTTCTGCTTGTTTTTTCTTTTCTTCCGTGTCTACAAGCAAGGCATCAAATGCTCTTTGTCTTTCTCTTAACGCTTTTGCGTAGCTAGTTGCATTTTGTGTTATTTTTTCGTATTTGTCTATGCCGAATACTTTTCTTAGCACTTTTACTCTTTCTTCTTTGTCTTCTAACAATATTCTTTTCATTTCTTCTTGTGGTGTGTATACTGTGTACCTGTAGACGAAGTTTTTTGTTTTTGTCAGCAATTCTTGCGGGTAGCCAAGTAATTCTAGAATGATGCTTTTGAGTTCTATGGCTGTTGCTTCTTTTTTAACGCCGTTTATTAAAATATGGCCTGCGTCTTGTTCTACTGATTTTTTTGTTCTTACCAGTGTTCTTTTGATTGTGTAAGTGTTTTCCAGTTTGAAAGTTAGTTCTACGCTTCCTTCTCTTGTTCCGTTTCTTAGCAGGGCATTGCCTGATAGTTCTCCTCTTAGTATTCCAAATAGTGCAAATTCTATTGCTAGAAGAACCGTGCTTTTGCCAGAGCCTATGTCTCCGGAGAGCATTACTATGCCCGTAGGGAAGTCTATCTTGGCTTCTGTATAGCTTCTAATGTTCTTCAAATTCAGCGAGATTAGCTGCATGTTTCCCCCTTTGTTCTATGCTGAGAAGTTGTCTTTAATAAGGTTTTATATATCGTAAGCTTTATATATAAGTTGTCCCTACAAAGGGATAACATGAGTGATTATTCTAGACGGGAAGCGCGCAGGAACTGGGATGCCTTGTTGGATAGTGTGCGTGATTCTGCTGGTGAATATGTAACTGTTGGTTTTAAAACTGAGCGCGTGGATGTTCCAGCTCCGCATGATTCTGTCCCCGTTATCGTAACGCTGATTTATCTTGCACTGCGGTTGCCTCCTCCTTATGTTTTGTCAGGCTTTGCAGGTGGACCAGATAAGTTGGCATACCTTGGTTGTATTCACGGAAGTCGCGATCCTCTGAAGGCTTCTGATATCAGAAGGCAATTGAAACATCAGTCTGCTCTTCGTCTGGATGAGCTGATGAATTTGTTTTTTGTGAATATTGCAGCAGAGCAGGTAAAGATGGGCGAATTTGGTTTTTCTGATGAAAAGTTATCTGATCACATTGTAACCAAGGAATTTGTTAGCTGTTTGGTGGATCCGAATGACGATTTCGAGCTGGATTTTGTTCATGATCCCCTGCTCGTTAAGAAGTATGCGCGGAAATTTTAGTGCTAGATATGTCGTAAGATTTATATACTAATTGTCACTATTCAGAGGTAAAATGGCAGATTTAATTCCGTCTGGAAAGGTCGTGCTTGATGATTTAATGGCAGCCATAGGCGCTTTGAAAGGTCATTCTGCAATGGAAGTTTCTCTGGCCGAGAGCGAGGTTTCTATGCCTGCTGGTTATCAACCTGGTCTTGTTCATGTTTTTCTCTCTTTGCCTGAAAATTATATTTCACATATAGGTTATGCGCGGCGTGATG
>CAZXKS010000029.1:6088-7388 GCA_964641265.1 uncultured Methanosarcinales archaeon
AATCTCTCATCCAGGCATTGTTTTATCCTTCTAAGCAGTGTTTGAAATGGTGTTAGGAAAACCAGTCTGTATCTTGTTGTTATCAGTGTTATATCGCGCACGTAGATAAGGATGGCATCTCCCACTGCATTTGCGCGTGTTTGTGGGTTTTGAAGTTTTTTGATAAAAGCCAGAAATCTGCCGGGCATTCCTGCCACTGCTGCCAGGAATGCTTTTTTTATTTCTGGAAATGTCTCTATTTGTTTTATTAGGGCAATTTCTGTTTTCATTACCTCTTTGTCTGCCGCTGTTAGTTCTATTGGCATAACTGCTGTCAATCCAGAAACCTTTTTAAAACTTGTTCTGTTATTCAATAGCATGCCGGAAAAAACAGAATCATTATCAGGCCAGCCTTGCCCTATGTGTGGCAAGAAGGAGCTTACTTTGACAGAGGCAGAGTCTGAAGTTCCTTATTTTGGCAAGATTTTCCTGTTTAGCATGCATTGTTCTGCCTGCCATTATCATAAAGCAGATATTGAGGCTGCTGAGCAGCGTGAGCCTGCGCGTTATACTTTTGAAGTTGCTGGCAAGGATGATCTTTCTGTTCGGGTGATTAGATCTAGTGAAGGTATTATTAAGATTCCTCATGTTGGCAGTTTGGAGCCAGGCCCTAATGCTGAGGGTTTTATTACAAATATTGAGGGTGTTATTGAGAAGTTCAAGAAAACGATTGAGACTTTGCGTGATACTGCTGAGGATGATGAAGATAAAAAGAAGGCAAAGAATATGTTGAAGAAATTGCAGAACGTCTTGTGGGGTTCTGAAAAATTAAAAATCATTATTGAAGACCCGACCGGCAATTCTGCTATTGTTTCTGATAAGGCTGTTAGGCAGAAGTTGTGAATTATCTTATATCAACAGATCCAAGAACGTCTGAACCATCTGCTTGGTCTCCTACAATAATGGCCAAGTTTGAGGAAGGCACTCTAGAAGGCGAAGGCTGTACATACGTTGCAGGCTTAATCTGCTGTGCATACACTTGTGGCAATTGTCGTTTTGGTATTCTTTCCTGGTCGTCTTTGGGATTGTAAAAGAACGTTAGCCATCCCACTACGCCTACAAGCGTTGCTGCAGATACGTATCCTATTGCGTCCCACAACCTTTCTCGCTGTTTTTCGTCCATTGTAGAGTTAAAGTGAAGGAAGTTTAAAATGTTTTTGCTTAGCGTCGCTGCCTCTTTCTATAAAGCCCTGTACGTACAAAAACTTTATATACTAGCTCCTAGTATACGCTTTACTACATTTAGTATATTATAAAAAAA
>CAZXKS010000029.1:7488-10179 GCA_964641265.1 uncultured Methanosarcinales archaeon
AAAAAAAGATAAAAAAAACGAGGTGATTTTTGTGAGTAAAAGATTATACGTGGTTGCCGCAATGCTTATTATAGCTTTAATGGCAACAACTGCTTTTGCCATCCCGCACGGCAGAGATCGTTTTAGATACAGCGGAGTAACGAAGTTTTGGCAATCTTTCGGCCATGGAGTGACTGGTAGAGCGGTTGGTGGAGTTCAGATTGCAGTAGACCCTGATTTTGGAGCCAGGCATATTGGTAACACTCAACAATTTAATGGAAATGAAAATTGTCCTATAGCGCCCAACTGGGGTTGTAGTAAACCGACTTTTGATGTTCCACCTGGAGACAGCATTTTCACTTTAGTCTATACCTTTACAACGGGACCTCCAACAAGCACTGCTTGTACCACGCAGTGGGGCTCTGTCGATAGCAATGCGCTTTTTGATAATCTTGGGAACGTAGTCGTTGTTGCTGCTCTTTCTGCCGAATGGGGCAATGAACAGACATACCTGACTTGTGAGGTGTTCCACGGAGTTGACAGTGTTCTGGTCGAGGGAACATTTTCCGGAGACACGAATCTTGCAGCCGTAAACAACAAAAATGGCTTCAAAATTCTGGACCCGAGCAAAAGCTGGTTTGTGATTGATGGTAACACAGGACTTGGCAGCGAGACTTTCACTTCAATTGCAAACAGCATTGGTCTGGGAACTCCTTCCTTCCCAGTTGGTGCAGGATTTTTCCTCGACACCGCGGCAAACGGTCAGTGGCCGAGAGTGTTCGACTAATTTTTTTCTTTTTTTTTCTTTTTTCTCCAAAACCGACCTAAAGAGAATTTTGCGCAATATGCTGGCGAATAACCCAAAACTATTAATATAAGTATTACGTGTAATACTTTTATGAGCAGGCTTACGACTAAGTATCAGGCGACTGTGCCAAAACCGATTCGTGACGTGCTTAAGTTGAAAGCAGGCGCTGAGCTTGACTGGCACGTTGTTCGAGGAATGGTTGTTGTAGACACTGTTAAAAAGGTAAAAGATCCTGTAAAGTTTCTCACAAGCCAGGTCAAGTTTGATCTTGATGCAGTGAAGCTCGTCAAGGAAACGCGGGAAGAATTCGGATGATTTACCTTGACACGAACGTGTTTATTTACGCGATTGAGCAACATCCCGAATACGGTCAGGCCTGTAAGGCCATTTTGCAAAAGGTGCAGGATGGCAAGCTTTCTGTTGCCTGCTCGCAGCTTGTCTTGGTTGAAGTTATCAGCGTGCTCAAAAAGCTTAACAGTCTGCTCGTGAAGGGGGGTAAAACGCCCCTTGACATCCGGGCAAATGTTGACGCAATTCTTTCCTTGCCAGTCACATGGTTCGAATTGAATGTTTTCATTATCAAACGGGCTGCAGAATACGACTATAGTATTTCGGGAGTTGATTATATACATGCTGCCACAATGGAGGTCAATAATATAAGCACACTGATTTCGGCAGACAGGGATTTTGACAAAGTGGATTTTGTCAAGCGCAGGGATCCTTTGCAAGAAGCTTGAGCCATCGTTCTAAAACAGGCTTGTTTAATTCTTTCAAAATAAGAGCTCTAAGCCCGCAAACCACAAACTTTAAATATAAGCTACTAATATACCTTTTACTACATTAAGTATACTAAAGGTAAAGTATACTAAACAAGCAAAATACAATATCAAAAACGAGGTGAAATGAATGAAAAGAAGTTTAGTTGTTGTGTTGGCATTGGCCATGATTGCGCTTATGTCAGCATCAGTTCTAGCAGGTGTTAAGGTAACAGACCCGAGAAGTGGTAAGATTGTTTATGCGAATACACTCCGCGAAGCTCTCGCAAAGTTCGGAATAACAAGCGGAATTACAGGAAGAGCAGTTGGTGGACAATTTTTGTCTCCTGAAAATACTCCAAGTGCTTGCCCTGATGGTATTGATAACGATGGTGACACCCTTATCGATTGCCTAGATCCAGAATGCGGATGTGCGGCATTATCTACACAGCATGTTGTTTTAAACAAGGCAGCGGGAGTTGTAATCTGGCAAATAGTAGGACTTCCTGCAGGTAATAATTTCGCTAATGCATTTGTTGTTATTCAACAGCCGCCTAACGTTGTTCCAGCAGTTGCTGTATTTAACCTCGTTGTTTTAAATGTTAATGCAGGAAATGTTGTTTTCGGCGACGTCCTTAATGGAGCCACCTTCACAGATGAGGGTGATTTCATGTTGACAGATGATGGGACTTTGAACATAAATCTTGACGACCCAGTATTATTAAATCCGTTAGTTGGAGGTTCGTCGCTGGAGATTAGCATCAGCGCGGATACCGCAAGTGGCCTATTCGGCACAGAAGTACAATTAACTGGAGTAGGCAAGAACACGTGGTTGTTTAGTTAATTTTTTATTATTTTTTTTTTATTTGAATTTTAACGTTTAGAAGAATTTATTTGTGCGATCCATTTATCGAATATTTCCTTGTTTTTTGTGCATCTAGATTTACCTGTTTCTAAAACTGACAATGCTTCATCGTATTTGTTTTGTCTGCTTAGCAAGATTGCGAGATTTAAGTAAGCCGGATGGTAGGATGGATTAATTTCTATGGCTTTTTCGTAGTCTGACTTGGCCCCATCTAAATCTCCAATTTCTCGTTTTACAACGCCTCTGTTATTCCAAACCATATGTGATTTTGGGTTTATATCAAG
>CAZXKS010000030.1:0-1586 GCA_964641265.1 uncultured Methanosarcinales archaeon
TGGCAAAGCGCAAGCAGACGGCAATTTCAGACCGCTCGTTGAATTACTCATAGAATGCTTCAAAGACAGCGAAAAAAGCACTTGAAAGCACACGCTTTAACTCAGAAACATAGAACAGAGTTGTAAATGAGGAGTTAAAAAGGTCTCTCAGCAGCCAGCAACTTTTCCAATTCCGATTGCAAACCAAGGTTATAGCATTTAATCGGTATTCCTAATTCCAGCGCATATCTTATTTCCTGCTGCATTCCTAGCGATATTCTGGGACCGCAAAGCCAAAGTTCGTCCACAATTGAAAGGACGTCCTTGTTAAGGCATATACCCAGCTCTCTTTCATCCTTGACGGTATCGTCAAGATACTGGAGCGAGGCAAGATATGGAGCGAATGGCAGGATTTCGCTTGTGTGAACTGCCCTGCAAATTTCGACAACAGCTTTGCAGTTTTCTTGCACGTTTCCTGCGATTGGATGTGCGATGAACACTCTTTTTGTCATGGCAGAAAGAATGGAGCCCTTCATTATAGTAATTATCCCCTCACTGGTGGGGGAAAATTTTTAAAGTAACGAATAATTGTAAAAGATATGGATATTCCATTGCTTACTTCCGGAGAATCCAAAGTCTATCAAGCACTGATAGAATTGGGAGAAAGCCCTATTGGCAACATTATAAAAATCTCAAGGGTGTCTCATTCCAAAATATATGATATTCTGAAAAGATTGTCAGAAAAGGGTTTGGTGAGTGCTATCAACAAGAATGGACGCCAACATTTCTCGGCTGCAGACCCAGAGAGGCTTTCTCACCTGGTTGAGGAACAGAAAGAGCAATTGCAGGAAACCCAGCGACAAATGGAGAAAATTGTGCCGCATTTGAAAGCAAGAAAAGGCATCACCGCCCCTCTAAGTGTTCTTAGCGCTTACGAGGGGATGAAAGGCATGAAAGGCGTTTTGGATTACAGTATAACAACATTGAAGAAAGGCGAGGAGATTTTGATACTTGGCTCGCCCAAAAGCATAGGTGAAAACTTAGGCGGTTATTTGAGAGATTGGCAGAAAAGAAGGATCAAAACAGGCGCGATTTGCCGCATCATTGGAGATGTTGATGCACCCTCATGGAATGATAATTGGTGGAAGGAAAGCAAGAAAAAAGGACGAACATTTTCCAAAAGGTCAAAGTCAATATCGCCAGCATACCTGGTGATTACAAAAGATTCTGTTATCACCATTTATTTCTCAAGCAAAATCCTCACGTTTGTAATAGATCATAAGGATATCGCTCAAAGGTACATAAAGTTCTTTAACGCATTGTGGAATGCCTGATTCTATTGTACTCACTTGGCTGTATCTTCAATGTAGCGCGCCTGCTCCCTCCAATATTTCAATTGCTCAGCTGGAGGACGACCTTCGATCTCGCTAAGCACGTCCACCATTTTTCTCAAAGAACCTGCAAAAGTCTCTTTCTCAAAGCGGACATACAACTTGCCTCCGGAATATTCAACCACCGGCTCAGCCACAGGTTTTAAAGCGGGCGCTGGAGCCACGTAAGAAGTTTCAGGAGGCCTTGTGCTTGCGTTATACCAAAGGACTCCAAAA
>CAZXKS010000030.1:1686-5505 GCA_964641265.1 uncultured Methanosarcinales archaeon
CTCATCGTCCACCATAAATTAGAAAAGGAATGCGCACTTTTTAAAGCTTGCGGGCATAACTACTAAGAAGTAAAGAAAATTATTGCACTGCTTGGTCTGTCGGTTGCTTGGAGTCTGTATACTTATAATCAGCAGTTTCATCAATTCTAGTTTCTTCTACGGGTTCCATCTTGGGTTCATCAACAGGCATCTCATCACGAGTTGGTTCAGAAATTCTTTCATCAACAGGCTCTACAATTTCCTTTCGCTCTTCTGGCAACGGTTCTTCAACAGGCTCTTCTACGATCTCTTCTATTTTTGCCCCCTCAATCATCTCAACCTCGCCCATGACAAAATCTTCCACCCTTGCTTCGATCTCCTCAACAGTCATTTCGTCACGCATTCCCTCAACAATCTTAGGATGCTCTTTCATGTACTCTTCAACAACCGCGTCAACAAACTCTTCATCCTCAACAACGTTTTCATCAATCCAAACATCAGCTTCCATGGCCTCAATCTCCATCTCTTCAGGAGCTTCATCAACAACTTCCAACTCCATATTCTCAGTAACTACAGCTTCTGCCACCATCTTGTCCTCTTCGTAAGAAGCAACATGAACCTTCCCTTCCTTAACCACAATCTTCGTATCGCCATCAGCAACTTTTACTCCAAAACCAGTGCCACGAACAGTAGCAACCGTAGTTGGAGTTTCAATCTTGTAATCCTGAATTCCGCTGACCTTCAAAATACGAGACCAAGTCTGGCCAGAGGCCTGCTTTAGAGAAACAGAACTTTTTGAAAGCCTCTTAACAGCAACCTCAGTATTCTCATCCAAACGCAAAACAGAACTGTCAAAGAAAACAACAGAAGCCTTGCCAGCAAGAGTTCTAATAATGTCACCAACCTTCAACTCCTGCCCCGCAATTGCAGACTTGTCGTTAACGAGAACTTCACCACTGTGCACGGCAAGTATAGCAACCGCCTTTTCAATTGCTGGTAATTTAGAAACTTCTGGAACTTGCTGAGGCTGAGCGCAAGATAACAAAACCAACAAAATAACAATAGGAACCACCCTCATAGCACTTACAATAGGGGCAAGCTTTATATTCATTTCTGAAAGGCACTGCATTATGCGAAGCATAGAAGATGTAATAAAAAGCTGCACAGAACAATACGGACTAAATGTTACAGAAGAAAGCAAACAAAAATACAAGGTCTTCTTAGAAAGACAACTAAAGAAGCATCCAGAATATAATTTGGATGACAAGCCCAAAAAAGGCGCTGGATTAGGAACCTGTTTCACCCTCCTTGTAGACAAACTACTGATTTTCTCATATCTCATCCGAGAAAGCCAAACAAAGTTAGGACCATTCCAGGACACTGTGATAAATAAAGATGAAAAACTAGCACTATTAAGAGTCAGAGGAAGGGACGGAAGCCTTTGGAACGACAAGAGACTTCACTCTGTCTACATCAGAAGAGATTACCATTACAAAACCCACAAAACCCAAAGATACGTAGCAATAATAGACGAGCTTGGAGAAGATTCTGAAGTCGTGAAGCTCTGGAAAAGAAAAATAAGCTATCAAAAAGACATTTCTGGAAGGGGCGCTTTCAGGCAAACCTGTAAATGAGTAAAATATTTAAGCATCCGTGTAACAAGACGACATATGAAAAAAATAATCATCGCGGTCATTGTAATTCTGGCATTACTCGGCATAGGCTATTTCGTACTCGCACCAAAAGCAGCAACAGCAGCTATATTATACGTTGAACGAGGACAAGTAGAAGTAAACACGGGAACAGGATGGCAAACCGGAAGCGATGAAATGGAACTAAAGAAAGGCAGCGGTGTAAGAACAGCAGATGGAGAAGCAACAGTAGTCCTCCTGGAAGGAGAAGTAATGCACTTGGAACCAAACAGCGAAGTCAAACTAGAACAAATCAGCCGCAAAAAAATCAAAATAACACAACTCGCAGGAGAAACCTGGAACAAAGTCACAAAAATATCAGGAATATCAGAATTCATAGTTGAGACGCCCACAACAGTCGCTACAGTAAGAGGAACAGAATTCGCACTAAACGAAGAAGAACTGGCAGTAACAGACGGCGAAGTAGGCTACGGACCAAAAGGAGAGCCAAGCAAGATCAAAGTACGAAAAGGCAAAAGAGCGCTGGCAAAAACAATGCAAGAAGAAGACATTGCAGAATTAGCAAGATTCAAACAATTCCCAGAAAAATATGAAAAAATACTACAAAGAGTAAGAGCAAGGGAAATAAGAAAACACCAACAAATACTAAAAATGGCAGAAAAAAGAGGATACACAGAAGAAAAAATACGTGCGCAATTAAATGAAGTAGACGAAGACAGAGAAAACGAAGACAAACTTTACGAACAAGCACCTCTTCTAGTAAAGCCAAAAGCAAAACGCGCATACATGCTAACAAAAGAAATCAAGCGAGCAAGAATGCGCATTCGAGAATTAGGCCTTAGATGAAACTAACAATACTTGTTGCAGTCCTAACCGGAATTCTACTAACACTATTGGCAAGCGCACAAGTATTCTACACATGGAACCTCGGCCTAACAGACGCACTATATGGCGGAAGGCCAGCACTAGAAAACATCATAATAATTGAAGTGGACGACAAAAGCCTCCAAGAAATCGGAAGATGGCCGTGGAAAAGAACAACATATGTAGACTTGCTGAAGCATACCAGCAATGCAAAAATAGTAGCATTTGACATAGCATTCTTCGAGCCAACAGAAGAAGATGCCATTCTAGGAGAAGCAATGCGCCAGGCAGGCAATGTAATAATCGCAAAAGAATACGACTTTACACGAAAAGAATACCTCACGCCAGTAAAAGAATTACAAGGAATAACAACAGGACTTGTCAACATCTACACAGACCAAGACGGAACGAGCAGAAGCATACCAGTAACAATAAACAACGAGCCAAGCCTGGCATACAGAATAGCAGAAGTTTACGTTGGAAAAGAACCAACAATACCCGAGCAAAGAATGCTGGTAAACTTTGCAGGAGGGCCAGGAGCGTACAAAACGTTTTCTGCAGCAGACGTTATTAAAGGCAGAATAAGTTCAGCAGAATTTGAAAACGCAATAATACTATTAGGAGCCACCGCACCAGACCTGCACGACGACTATATAGTACCAACATCAAACGGCAAAAGAATGCCAGGAGTAGAAATCCACGCGCACGCAATACAAACGCTGCTAACAAGACAATTCTTGAAGCACCAAACCTTCTTGACATTAGCTGCAACAATACTCATCATCTCATTAATTGCAGGAGCGCTTTACTCAAAAATCCGCATAAGATACAGCGTGCCAATACTTCTGGCACTATTGATAGTGTACATAATCATCGCAATCTTCATATTCAAAAAAGGAATCATTCTCAACCTGGTCTATCCGCCAATAACAATACTGTTAACATCACTTACAACGATCAGTTACATAGCAGCAAGCGAAACAAAACACAAAAAACACATCCTAGGAATATTCGGCAAATACGTATCAAAAGACGTAGTAGACCATTTACTCAAAAGCGAAAAAGCAATAGAACTAGGAGGCATTGAGAGAGAAGTGACTGCAATGTTTGCAGACATCAGAGGCTTCACCGCAATGTCAGAAAAAATGACACCGCATGAAGTCATCACAGTATTAAACCATTATTTCGGAGACATGACAGACAAAGTATTTGCAAACGACGGCACACTGGACAAATTCATTGGCGATGCGCTTTTCGCCCTATGGGGAACGCCACTGGAAGACAAAGACCACGCGTACAAGGCAGTCAAATGCGCGATGGAAAT
>CAZXKS010000030.1:5605-9458 GCA_964641265.1 uncultured Methanosarcinales archaeon
GGAAAAGAAAAGGCGCTGACTGTTTATGAAGTCATAAAGATTAAATAGAAAAGCAGCTTCAGATATCTTATGGGCTTATTCGACAAGATACATCTAATCGAACCGCTTCCCTGCTACAGCTGCGGCTCAACAATAGAAACAGAAGTAGGAACAGCTGTCGATGAAGGAAAGATAGAGATTAAAGGACAAGAATTGAAAATAATGCGCCTTCACGATGGACGGGGAGGAATCAAAACCTTTCAAACAAAAGATTTAATGTGCTACGTGCTGGATTACCGCTTTCCAGGCTACATTCCAATGAGAGCCTTGGACGGTCCTGCGCCAGACTCCCTGAGTTTAATTGAAATTTGCAATGCCTGCGGCACTGTTTGGGATGGAACCCTTCCCTGGAAATATGAAGAGAAAGATGAAATCTTCGTAATAGAAGGAATGGAAATATGGCCGAGAGAAGAAGATTTGGCTGGAATTGTGTGGCGTTTGGAACAAAATGAATTCTATAATCTATCCGCCCAAGGCGGAAGAATCCAAATAGAAGCAAATGTCGAACAAGCAATACGACGCTACCACGAAGAATCAAGACAATACCAGAGAAAAGCAGAAACTTTCAGCACTTTCTTAGACTCAATAAAAGACCCACGAGTGCCAATAAAAAAGCTCAAAGAATTATTTGAACAAGCACAAAGCAATGTATGCAGCTTGAAAAAAGAATACGCAAATAGATTGGCAAGCGCCCAAGAAAACAATGAAATACAAGAGTCAATGCTTTTAGCAGTTGAAGGAGTACTCAAGGCAGCGCTGATGATTCTCTATCAGCACGATAAAGAAGCAGCGATTAACTTAGTCCAACTATCCGGCGTGAGCCAGCAAAAAGAATTCCAAAGAACGCTAAAAGACCACGAATGGTTCTTTGGCGGAGAAGAAACCTGGCAAGGTCATTCTGATTCGGCATCACTCTATCTAGAAAAGTTACAGCCTAGAGCCCAGCAAGAAACTCCTTCACAACCATCGTCGCCCTGACATCATCCTCATTATAATCAAGAATTCTTTTCAACAATTCTCGCTCCTTTGTCTCCAAAAACCGCAAGTACAAAACAATGCTTTCCTGCGCATCAGTCATGCCGCGCCACGAATAACCCAAAAACTTGCCGACCTCTTTCAAAGACATCGATAAAGTAGGCAAAGCAACAGACTTTTTAACAAGAGACAAGACATCAACCATGTTTTTTAACAAATCAGAAACATCAACCTTGTATTTTTCGCCCAAAGCAGCAAGATGAGTCCGCTCATAAGGACCATAATGATAAATCGGAACACCAGAAAACTTTTTCATATAAGCAAGAAAGTCATGAAACATCCTGCCCTCATCAGCCAAGTTTTCAGCAACAAAAGGCCGGAAATGCGCGCCAGTATTGTCCTTAACCAGCAAGCCAACAAGATAATCAACCTTTACCATGCCTTCTTCAGTTTCTAATTCGTCAGTACCCTCAAAGTCCAAAAACAAATCAACATCAGACTTTTGCAGTTTAGGCTTAGAAATAACAATCGGCTTCTTATCAAGCCAGGCTTGAGCGTGCAATTTTATTTTTTGCAAAGTAGCAGGAGTAATGTCAAGCTCAACGGGCTGGGAGGCGAGCTGCTTAACAGTAAAAATACCAGCAGCGTTTAATTGCTTCTTCAGCGCAGGACCAACATTAGGAACAAGAGAAACATCATCAGCCATAATAGCGCGCTTAGTGCAATAAGCCTCCCAAGGCCACTTGCAAGACTTCGCAGTAGGAGAAACCTGCTTGCCATTCCAGATAGCTTTGATATCAGCCAAAGACTGCATAAGCTCATCCTGATACTTCTCATAAGCAAACTCAAACTCCTGCTGCTCACGATTAATCAAATAAAATTTGGGAGGCATATAACCCTGAATCTTCCCAAGAACATAATTATAGAAAGCAGCCTGCATGATGTACTCATGCTTAATGCGCTTCGCACTCTTAATTTCCTTAACAACATAATAATAATTTCCAAAAACGCTGCCGTGACCATCTTTTCTCTGCAAAACATCAGTAATCCCATAAACATCCTCAGGAAGCCAAAAAATCGGCGCGCCAGTAAGCGATTTAACACCTTTTTGGCAAGCCTCAAGCACTTGTTCAAAACCAGTCTCAAAAGACAAAATTGGAATCTGCACGGCATCAGGATATAAAGAAGCCCTAACGTTCTTCTCATGCTGAATACCACGCTCGAACAACAAGTGCAAGTACTTACTTTCAGGCTCACGCTCTTCCGGAGGAGCGAAAGCATCGCACCAAACAATAAAAGGGCTAATATAATACTTCATAACAGTACTGCCAGTAACCGTGAACTTAGAACGGTGCTTGCCAGCCAGGCAACGATTAAAAAGCTCCATCCAGAACCAAAAGCTTAATTAATTATATAAAAACTCCGTCCAAAAATGAGTGAAGCACCAATATACACGCCTGTTAGCAACCTGGACACGCATGGAACTGTTACCCTTGTAAAGGATGAGAAAGGCAGGCAATATGTAAAAAAGCAAAGCGCGCCACAAAGACTCACCACTGGAGAAAAAATCACGCCAGAACTCAGAGAACTGGCAGTAAAACTTCTGCAAAACGAATACGAATGCCTCAGGAGAGTAAACAGCAGGTTTGTGCCTCAAGCAAGAGGAATTTACAACAACGGGTGCAGGGGCCACGCTTCATCCTATATAATCTTAAACTATGTACAAGGAAAAACACTTGCACAAGCAGTATTTGAGATAAGCCAGGAAAAAGCATTAAATGCTGTAACAGACGTAGCGAAAGCAATCAGAGCAGCACACCATTCAGGAATAATGCACCATGACGTAAAACCAGAAAACATCGTGCTAGGCCCTAGAAACGCAGTGCTAGTAGACTTCGGACTAGCCAAACAAATAGGCAGGGATTACGCAGCAGAAGGACTAGGCATAATCAACACATTCTCCTCCGGACGCTATGCGGCACCAGAACAAAGAGACGAAAAACCATGCAAAGAAACAGACATCTACCTACTAGGAACGGCGCTGACCTTTGTATTATTATCACAACACGATGAAATGTCACAAAGACGCCTGCAAAAATTCAAAAAACTGCACGAGTTATGCGACAAAGCAATTCACCGCAACCCAAAAGAACGGCCAAGCATAGACGAATTCATCAAAGGACTCAGACACTAGGTTTATAAACGACGCATTCTTTTATTCATCTGAAAAAGAGATGAAACACCAGCTATTAATATTTTTAAGCGTAGGACTAGTCATATTTTTCGCACTTTTAAACATAAAAATACCATCACCAACTGGAGAAACAATTGTCAAAACAACAGAAGACACCTACGCAATTGCACTTGATCACGTCGTAAACAGATTCTTCAACATTGCAGGAATAAGATTCCCACAAGGCACATGCGGAGATGTCGTACGAGAACTTTATGGCAATATTGCGTATGAAAGTCTTACTGCAACTGCAGGGTTTGGCACAAGCGGCGAACACAGATTGGCAACAGTAAGCTTTGCAATCGAGCCTATGGACGCCTTCGGAACTGTTGACATGGTCAAAAGCAGCATATTAAACGGAGGAGAAGTGGACAGTTTCATCACCATGAGCGTTGAAACAATTGTACGCGTACCAAAAGACACAAGGTCGACCTATCTTTTCATAGACCTTTATGGAGTGTCAGACGACGCGTTCAACGTCGTACATGGCCTGTTCTCAACACCATCAGTGGACTGTACATTTGTCACCAAAGAAGGAGTTGCTGTTTGCGATTGCAAAGTACACCGCATCTACGGCATCGAAATAGGCGGAGAAAGCATCACGCC
>CAZXKS010000031.1:0-5255 GCA_964641265.1 uncultured Methanosarcinales archaeon
GCATCATAATCAATACCCCCAAGAAACTCAAGCAGTTCTTCCTTCCGCCTCAAAAAACCAGAAGTTGAGTTAGCCATTTTGATCTCCCTTGTATTCCAGTAACCGAGGATTGTATGGAAGCTGACGAGGAGCGTCACGAGGGTCCTCCCTTACAATCTCACAAGGCCTGAATTCCTGGCCATCAACCCTAAACACAGGAACAAGATCAGAAACAACCATAGCTTTCCTGTCAACAGGTTTTCTGTAGTCGACTAGGGTGATTGGGGAATTGGTTATTGGGTCAACCACCACAATAGAATCATTCACGACATGCCTGCGCACGTAATCAGCAATAACCTCTGCAGGGAACTGGGCAGCACGCATGCTTTCCAAACCACTCTCCCAGCAGGCGCGCCAGTCAAAATCAACACTTCGCTGCAAATCGTGATCGATGAGAAGTTTTGCAATATGGGCGTCTTCCAAGCCGGCGATATAGCCGTCAAGACTGTTATGGGAGTACTTTCTCTCATCAAGATTCCATTTAGCAGAAGCAGAAACATACTTCTTGCACTGGTCATCAGTCTTGGAAACAGCAGTCAAATCACCATTATCAGTAACCGCCCTTGTAACATAATCAGAAAGAAAATCCACATAAGGATTGCAAAGCATAACGTCAGGCCTTTTCATGCAGTGCTTGACATAAGCTCTGACAACAGCCTCATCAACAAGCACCTGGCCCTCCAAAGTGAACACGTTTCTCTTGAAACGCTTGTTTTTCTCAGCAATACGATTCTTGATTTTTTCCTCATTTAGTTCAACACGAATGTCGTGGAAACGGCGCATTAATTCCACATCACCATCAAGATACATCTTTTTGTACCTGTTCTGGTCAGCACCGCTAGTCATCACCATGCGCGCATCAACAACAAGCTGATTGCCCTTCTCATCAACAAACGTGTAAGGCTCATGATTCGCAATACAGCGCAAAGCATCCTTCTCATTGCCAGAACCGCGGAAAAAAGTCTGAAGCTCGTAAATCACAAGAATCTTGTCTTTGAATTTGTCAGCATGCTTGAATAGCGCGCCGTTTTTTGTTTCATTAAAACGATAAACAAGCTCGGAAGGCAAAACCCTCAATAATGCATTAATCAAGTAACTCTTGCCAGCAGAGGACTTGCCAGTCAAGAAAAAAGAAGTATTAGTAATACTGTCAAGCGTCATCTTCAGCAAGTTTTCCTTCTCACCAACAACGCCAGAATTCTCGAACAATTCAAGCAATTCAGGAATCTTTACGGGCCTGAAAGATTGCCCGGAAACAGTTCTTTCTTCCAGCGCTGGATGCGTTGGCTTTTCCACAATTGCAGCAGGGTGCTTAGGCTCTACCGGTGCAGGAATTGGCGCGTTAATCTCAGGAGTAAAACGAGTGGAGGTTTGCATGGCACGCCAAGCCTTCTCCTTCTCAATATCTCCACCAACAATCAAATCAAACAATTTCTTTCCGGCAACAGACTTGAAATCATCCCGCTTCATACGTACAACTCCCTTGCCTTCTTCAAAGTCAAGCCAAGCAAGTCCTTCTCGTCCTGAATCGGCATGACTTCATAGCCAATACGCGAAAACCTCTTTCCATCACTAGGATCAGCACCAATAAGGAACAAAGAACCCCCAACAAGCTTGCCAAGCGCCCTCTTGTAATAAGGCAAGGCACTATCCAGATTGGCAGCACCCGCATCAGTAATCAGCAACAAATACTGCGGCTTGCAGTTGGACTCCACAACCTTTAACATTTCATCCATAGGCAAATCCGTTCCACCGTTAAAATGATGCAACAACGCATCATCAACAGTTTTCCTATCACGAGTATAATCCAGCCTCAAAAAATCACAGCTAAAGTTAATCACGGCAACCCTGCTTCCAACATTCAAAGCACAACGAGCAGCAACCATGGACGAAATAACAGAATACGATTCCATCTTGTTAGGATCACCCATGCTCGCGCTAGTATCTAAAAGAATAAACAAATCAGGATGCTCCTTTGAAGCGCCCTGTGCTCTGCCATTCTCCTTATTCCAGGAGTAAGTAAAGCCAGGAAGAATCCTGCCAGCCATTTGGATGCTGTAAGGAATATCCAAATCACTAATAGGATCAGAAGGGCCCCAAGGCCTCGGAGACTGGGGAAACTCAACACCGGCAGAAGTGTTAACAGTAGGCAAGCTAACAGCATACTGTTGGGCTTTAGCCTCATAAAATAACCTGTTAGCAAACTTAGGCTTGCCAAGACCAAGACCAGCAACCAAACGCTTAATCTTTTTTTGGCCAATCTTCTTAGCAGCCTTCTTAATATTGCCTTCAATATCTTTCATCTGTGAAGGATTAACAGGCACAGGAATAACTCCACTGCCTAATTCTTTCTCTTCCTGCTGTTGTCCGCCTCCTCTAGCATCATTCTGCTGCTTCTCCTGCTCGACATAAGGCTTCATGACTTCAGCATACTTCTTGATCTTATCCTCCCATTTATCCTCAAGGAAAATCTCCTCCTCCAAGATATTTGCAATCTTCTCAGCATCACCATCAACCTTGTCAGAAACATCAGAAACAAGAGTATCAGAAGGAAGCTTCCAAAGCTTTTCATAAGAACGCAAATAAAGCTTCCAAGCATCAGGACCAGAACTAGCGCCCTCTCCCATCTTCTTGTACATCCTGACAATCTTCTTGTCAAGAGTGGCAGACTTGTCCTTCCTGAAAATAAAAGTGTTCAAAACAGTATCAGCAAACAAATTCTCAATGTACTTCGCGAGTTTGACGTCCTTCAAAACCTCGTCAGCAGCATTAACCAAGCACAAAAGAGTGGCCAAATCATAAGGAATCATGGCGTAATGCCCAACCTCGTGAGAAACAACAGTAGAAGCAAACTCCCTGCCCAAAACCTCCTCAAGCTTCTTCTCATTAACCATAATTCGGTTATTAGAAGAATCAAAAGCCGCAATCTCATCACCAATATGGGGTTTAGCCTCTTCACGAGTCTTAAAAACTATAGGCCTCTCCAAATCAGCATTCCACAACTTCCTTATTTCGTCCCATTCAACGTTGCTTATCATCTTGCAACCTCACGTAAGCAGACTTCAAAGCAACAGCCAACGGAAACTTCTGCACAGAATCAATACTCTTCAAAGAATCCAAAAATCCCTCAATCTTCTTCCTAATCTCGTCGCGCGGAGTATTAGGGTCATAAGAACTGCTGATAACACGCATCATCTCATCATAACCAGTGATTGAATTCGAAACCTGGGTGAAACTCTTCTTGCTGGCATCATAAAGCGCTTTCACAAAAGCAACACGGTCATTCTCATAAACAGCCTCCAATTCAAGACCAGCAGGAGTGGGCTCAAGCTTATGCCACAAAGCAAACGGCAAAACCGCTTCCAAAGTCTCATCATCAACCCTGCTCTTGCCCCTAAACCAAGCCAAAGCCCTGGAATAACCAAGAATCGCCTTGTATGAACGCGGAGAAATTGGTTCTTTTGTGGCAGCGCACAACTTGGACTTATAATGGCAATCACTGCACAAACCCTCGCCAGGCTTTTTGTTCATCGAATGAGACTTAGTCTTGCGCTCCAAAGAAGTGCCAGCTTTTTCACAATAATTAATCTCAGAAATAAAATGAGACAACTTGTTAAGAATATCAGGGTCAACCTCAACCCTCGCAATCTCATTCCTGGCAGTAAGCAAAGTATCAACGCGAACTTCCAAATCACTTGGAATACTCAAATTTTGACGTCCAAGAGACGTAATGAAATAAGGATTGAGCTCA
This sequence comes from uncultured Methanosarcinales archaeon, assembly GCA_964641265.1. Classification (GTDB taxonomy): domain Archaea; phylum Nanobdellota; class Nanobdellia; order Woesearchaeales; family ARS49; genus CABMGU01. The sequence continues at coordinate 3,791 of CAZXKS010000031.1, forward strand.
GGAGAAATAACAGCAATCTCGAAACGGTCCTTAAACGGCGGAGGCAAAGGAAAATTACCGCTATCAGGAGCATTAGCAGTAGCGAAAAGAGGGCCCTCAGCAAGATGCATGACCTCAGAACCATACTTCGCAAGGCCAGTGTCAACAATCTGGTAAAGAATACTCAGCTTGCCTGGAGGCAGCCTGTTAACCTCATCTACAATACGAACAGGACTGGTAATAAACTCGCGTTTTTCAACAAGCTCCTTGCCCTGCATCAAACTCGCAACATTATACCTTGCGACCATCTTTTCTTCAGTCTGCTCAGGATGACCGTAAATCGTCGCGTTGTGAATCTCGTCAAGACTCAAATTAAACATAAAATGACCAACGTACTCGGCACAAGTAGTCTTGCCAGCACCAGGAGGACCAAAAAAGATCATTGCAGGATTCGAAACAGGATTCAAACAAGACAAAATTGTAAATAACAAATTGGAATTGTAGTTCTCATCAGCGAGAACAAGAGTTTCAGAACCATTATTGTTCAGAGGAATACTCTTCTTATCACCAAACTGAATGTCAAGCTCAGGAGCAATGTACAAACCGCGGCTCTGCACGAGCTCATACATACCGCGCACCTTGTCACGCGCGTTTTTGTCTACAGAGTAATTTACTGGTTTAACAACAGGTGTAGGCGAAATAACTGCGGGAGAGGATTTTGGCGTGCCAATTCTTTCGCTCATCAACCTGCCAATAATGCTTCTAGGCTGCATCATGCCCTCACCGCCAATTCGTAAGAATCAATAACTGCCTGGAAATCCTCGTCTACGACAGGAACAAAACGGCCGGACTTCAAATACTCGAAATACTTTTTCTCGTGAGCCCGGCGAACAATCTCCCTGATATCGGCACCAACAATGCCTAAGCGAGGGTTTAACTTGTTGACTTCGAAAGATTTTTTCTCCAGTAAGATGGAAACGCGATTCAGGTCAACACCATTGAAAACAGCCACTTCAGCATCAGACTGTTTTTTCTTAACATGAATCTGCAAAATCTCCCTGATTTCATCAGCATGAGGAATTTTGAAACAATAGAACCTGCTGAAACGGCCGGCGCGTTTTAACTTCGGATCAAGCTGGATATCATTTGTAGCAGCAATGTACAAAGTATTGGGATTAGAATTATAACCGTCCATTGACTCAGAGATGATGTTAATCAAGCGCAAAGAGGCTTCATTCGAATTAGCAGACGGCTTGCCGATAGAATCAAACTCATCAAAAAAAAGGACGCCTTCCCTGGCAAGAAAATCGCGCATATTCTTCTCACTCTCGCCATACCACTTGCTAAGCATATCGCTGAGATCACAATAATGGAAAGGCAAGCCAATCTCGCAAGCAATAGCCTTAGACATCAAAGTCTTTCCTGTACCAGGAGGGCCGTAAAACAAAATACCGCGAGGAGGCTGATAGCCAAGCTTCTTGTTCTG
>CAZXKS010000031.1:5355-7739 GCA_964641265.1 uncultured Methanosarcinales archaeon
GCCTTGCCAGTAACGCACAAAGCAGTTCCCTTCAAGTACTGGTCGACAAGAATTCCAATTTTGAGCTCATCGTTTTTCGCACTCGGCAACACCGCATTTCCCTTAAATACGCCTTCCTCAGAAACATGGCTGGAAATATTGTTGTAAGCACAGGCAGCAGCAACAAACAAAGCATAAGGTTCGGCCACGTCCTCGGGAATGGGCCTGGACTGCAAAACTTCCTTTGTCGCACAATAAGAAGCAAGAAAGCTTTCAACAGCTTCGGTTGAAATAGTGCCTTCAAGACTCAGCACACCTCCTCTTTTAGCGTGCTTGTCCTTAATCCGGTCATTAAAATAAAGTGGAGGAGAATTGAGCTTGCGCTCAATAATCCTGCCATACTTGTCCAAAGCTTCCGGAGTTATCACTAGTTTGTCTAACATGGTGCCTCACAAAACTAAATAAGGTTCAAAGATTCCATACGTTCAAGTGCAAGCTTTCTCTCATCCTGAGTGCGTTCACTAGAGCCCTTCAGCTCCTCGCCAGCAGCTTTTCTGCGCTGCTTTCTACGCTCATCATAAGCTTGCGGAACCTTCTTTACGATGCCGCGCTGCTTGTCATACAACTGTTGCAAGCCCTCAGCAAGAGGCTTAATGTGCTTGTCAACATATATCTGGTGCTCGCGAAGTCTTCGGATGCGATCTATGGAGCCGCCATTTGGAGTGCTGAAAGGCCTCAATTGTCTTGAGTAGTCCTCCATGTTTCTAGCATCAGCTTCCAAGCCCTCGACCTCCTGCTCAATAGTGCCTTTTGCAAGCTTTAAGTCCTCAAGGTCGTCATAAAATTGATTAAAAGACGACAGAGTGCTGTCCATCTCCCTGTCTAATTCTCTGATTGCCTTTTCGTGCAGTTGCTTTGACTGCTGGTAGCCATTGAACAACTGCTTGGATTGTTCACGCTCGGCCTTGTCCTGGCTATTGTAAAACGTTTTTTTACATTCCTCTGATTCGGCCTCTTCCTGAGCCATCTCAGCTTCATGCTGGTCTTTCTTGGACTTCAATTCGTCATAAACGAGTTTGCCATCCAAAACCCACTTGCGCTTTTCAGCAAACTGCTGGTCAAACTCATTGACTTCCTGCATGAGAGTGCCTATTTCATCCCTGTTCTCACGAATCCTTTTCTCGAGTTCAGACCTATCCTTTGCAAGAACCTGAAAAGGATGCATTACTCTTGTTTTAAACGCAACACGGTAAGCAACCTGCATCAAAGGCGACTTTCCAATATACGCCAATTCCTCAACCTGCCTTTCGATGCCTCTGGCTTCGTTCTCAATGTTTGCAAGCGATGGCCGAGCCGCATAACTTCCCTTTTTTGTTATGACGTCCCTTCGTTCCGGACTCACATCAGAAGCCATAACCCTGTCAGTTATTTCAGCTTCAATTTTTCTTTGATAATTCTCCTTTAAATCATCTCCCATAGTTGTTTGTGTCATTTTCACCAGCCTCCTGTTTGTACGTTTTGTAAAAAGCCTGAATTTTTTCTGCAGCTTCTGGCTTCAGGTACGGAATTATGTTTTCAAGACTAAAGCCAGATGATTCCATTTTTCTGAAAAAATTAATGACCACTTTTCTTTCTTCATCACTTAGCTTGTTGTCAATGGATTTTGGCTCCAATTGCAAGGCATCACGGATAAAGCCTGAAAAAGCGTTCTGGCTGCTGAACAAAGCATGCTCGATTTTTCCCACAGCACTTGAAGCAGCGCCTTTCAAACCTTCACCGTGCAAGGCTCCGAAGTACATCGCGCAACTGGTAAGTGTTCCAACTAAAAGCCCAGACTTGAGAGCATACCATCTCCTGCGCTGTTGCGGCTGTTTTGGGGGTTTGTAAACACCCTCAACACGCGCCCTCTGCGCTTCTGAAACAATGTCTCGATAAGTTTTCTTAGCTAAAGTATCATTTTCCATTTTCATACCCTCCCGTCCACTTGGAAACGTCTCCTTCCAAGTTTCTTTTATCATCATTTTTGAAATAAGGCTCAATTCTTTCTTTCAAATTGCCTGCCGCCCTGCCAACAACCTCGCCAAGAGTGTTAATGAACAAAGTATTGTTGTCCTCCTGGATGACGTAAGTCCTGTTTGTCTTGGTGTGGCGGATCAAAGCAAAAGCGCCATTGCTGGTATCGTAAGCTTCGAAAACAAGCTCCAAAGGATTAGCATGATCAGGCTTAACCGCTGATGGATGAATCTTTTCAAACTGCTTAGTCTCCCTGTAATGCACCACTTCAGGCTTGCTTGGAACAAAACAATACAAAGAGCCTACAACGGCTGTTCCAAACAGTGCTTTTCTTACCAAGCCCATCATCGACCACCCTTCATCAAATTCTCGTAAAACTTAGCTGCAGCATA
>CAZXKS010000031.1:7839-9243 GCA_964641265.1 uncultured Methanosarcinales archaeon
TGGACTCAACATGTAATAACCATGCACAAAATTAGGAGTCAAAAGAGAAACAGCTTCCTCGATAGCAGCAGCATGGCAGTCAGGCCTAACCATGGATAACACAAACACTAAATTAAGGTCTACAGGCGCGTCCATAAGCTCGTGCCCAACAACAAGCATGCACTCGGGTGCCAGTCTGGAAGGAATGTTATACGCCTTGGCAATTGAAGAATAACGCTTTCCAACACCTTCAGTAAGATCACCAAACACCCTGTCAACAGGAACGTCCGCTTTTTCAACCATTTCCACAGCATCAACCTGCGGCACAGAAGTACTAATGACGACCTTATGCCTTTGTCGTAAAGCCTGCAATAAGCCTATCATGCCATGCCCAAGCTTCTTGTCCTGCAATACAAGGCCTTCCAGATCTAGACAAATGACGTTCATAATAATGCAAAAAACTAGAATTTATTTAATCTTTTGTAGCACTAACTTCTAAATCCTTGCATAGACAGGCAACACCACTTCTGCTTGGCATCATCATAAATGCAAGGGTCGTTGCCGTCAGAAGTGTCAAAAGAACAATCCCATGTATCCTCATTGGCATACATGTAGGCTTGATAGCGTTGGTCCATAACGGCTTTGCCATACGCTTTTCCAAAAGCATAAGGATTATCGGCTTGAGCTTTTTTCAGACCAGGGCCATACAATTTGCTGCCGTACCCATACACTGCAGAACTGTAAGCTCCAGTTGACGAGTTAACATAAACAACTGCAAGAACAGAAATAATCACAATGCCGATGATTGAAATAATTGCAATGCGTTCCATTTTTCACACTCTTTTAACAGACTGAAGAAATGGGTGTATTTAAAGGTTTGTTCTCAGTGCGTGCAGCAACGCTTCCCAACTCTCAACTTTGGTGACTTGCTTCAAGAATTTCTCAAATTTCTGAACTTCCTCAGGGTTGGGCTTGAACAAATACTTTTTAATATTTGGCGGAAGATAGCTAAGAACTTCAAGACGGTCGTCAACAAAATGAGTAACACCAAGTTCTGCACAAATGGCGGCCTTTTCATTGCGTTTTCTGCAAAATCTCAAATGGCCCTCTGGAATTCCGGTTGTTGCATAGAAATTATTATGCGCAAGCCACTCACGTGTTCTCTGCTCGACATTCGGACCGCATTTCGAGATCAAATAAGTTTTGAAACTAGTTGCCAGCTGTGTTAATGACTCAAATGCCCCAGTAACTGCAGTTGCGTTCAGAAAATTAGGGCCGAACAAAGAAGTATCACTATTATCATTAGCATCCTTGTCTATAATTACACCGCCGATATCCACTCCAAGCACGTACATTTCAATCATCCTGATGGCTTTAAATGCGGCAGACAGGATTCGAACCTGCGAAGGCACTAAGCCACTGGCT
>CAZXKS010000032.1:0-9024 GCA_964641265.1 uncultured Methanosarcinales archaeon
TCCCTCGCGGAATTTTAAGTAGTCGCCGCTTATGTCTTTTATCATTCCCTCTTTTGGAAGTGGCATATTAGGTAGGAAAGCACGCAATATTTAAAAGCGTATTTGGAAATTGTGAATTTGTGGGGCTGTGGTCCAATGGTAAGATACAAGGTTCGGGACCTTGTGACCGGAGTTCGATCCTCCGCAGCCCCATATGGTGAATCTTGCTCAGGAATTGTTGAACTTTTCTTATAGGGAGCTTTCTGTTTCATTGCAGGATATTTTCCCTAAATTAAATCTTGACGCAGTCAGAAGCCAATTTAATCATCTTAAAGGCAAGGATCCGCATCGAACTGTTTACAATGTTTCGCGTGAGCTTTGGAATGGTGGTTACGCTTCAATTCTTGAAAATTACGGTTTTTGGGATGAAAAATATTCAACATTTTCTGGTCATTGTCATCAGTGCACTCCTGTTCTTGGCTTAGTCTTGAAAACTTTGGGCTTTGATGTTTCTTTTTTGGAGTGTTTCAGAATTAGGGAGAGTTTTTTGCAGACAGGAGTGATTGAGCAGGTTCCTCCTTCAGAGGAGCCGAATCCTGATGTAAGAGAAGAGTTTTGTGGCATTAATCGTATTCCTTATTGTTGTTTGGAAGTTTTGATTGATGGCCAGCCGTACTATCTTACAGGCAAGCATTTGAAGCCGAGTGGTGATGGTGCTGTTGCCTTGCTGACTCCTGTTTGTTATCGTGATTTTGTTGGCGTGTTTCATCACCCGTCTGATTATTCTAAGAGCGGGATTTATTTAGGGCCGGTTTCAAAGGAAGGCGATGGGCGTGTTGTTTGGTTGAAGCAGACTGAAAAGGATGTTGTTCCTGAATTGTTTGCAACTTTTTTGAGAATGAAATTGGTCTAAATGTGCCAAAAAGCTTAATAACTTCTTGTTTATGTTGCCTTTTGGGTGGTGAGGATGAATACTGCACAATCAGGTTCGGATATTAGCGACAAACTTGTTGGGAGTGTCGATGAATTAAATGCAAGGTTTCCTCCTGACAAGTGTTTTAAGGGGGTTGCTGTAACTTTGGATGTTCCAAGAGAGGGGACTCGGCCCGGCTTCAAAATTTATTCTAGGCCGTGGAAAGTTTCTGGGGCGCTGTTGCCTACAAAAACAGACGTTGCTTATGCCTGTGTTGCTTGTGATAAAATTGTTGTTGGAGAGCCGATTGTGCGCGAGGTAGTAAACGCAAAGGATTACCATTGTACTAATTGCGAGACTTATATGGGGCGTGTTTCTACACCGAGCGTTCAAGTTAATCTTGACAATCCGGATGTTTGTTGATGAGCCCGGCCAGGATCGAACTGGCGACTTTCTCCCTGTGAAGGAGACGTCATACCGCTAGACCACGGGCTCAAAGTATTATTGTTTATGACTTCGTTTGAGCCAGGGGTTCCGGAAAAACACTCTTTTTCGATACCACGGGCTCGTTAGTCTTATCCTCAATAGAAGAGTTTAAAAGGCTTTTTGTGTCCTTTTATCGTATGACTTGGGTTAACCCTGTATATCTGAAAAACGTTGCCGGCTTGAAAAGGGAATTTGCTTCCAACAAACCGTTTCCTCATCTTGTGCTTGGCAGTTTTTTTACAAGTAAAATTAATTCTGTTGAAAAGCAGTTATTGAAAGAGAAATTTTATGAGCACAGTGCTGACTTGTATCAATTTCAGCAGACTGATGATTGCAAGAATGCAAGGCAGCCGGCTGTTAAAGCATTCCACAAGTTTTTCAGCTCAAAGGAATTCGTTGGTCTTATCGCAGAAATAACAAACACCAAGCTCAAGTTTATTGATATGTCTGGCTTTATCTACGATGATACTGATTATCTGCTTCCTCACGATGACCGTCTTGCTGGCAGAAAAATTGCTTACATCCTAAACCTGACAAAAGGCTTCACCAAGGCGGATGGCGGTGCCTTGCAGTTTTTTGAAGGGAAAAAGGTCGTGAAATCTATTCCTCCTACCTTCAATACTTTCACCATATTCAAGGTTTCTCCAAAATCTTTGCATCAAGTTCAAGAAATTTTTACAAGCAAGAAGCGTCTTTCTTTCGGAGGCTGGTTTCATGGTTGATATCAATCCTGCTTATGATGATGAGGCTTTGGCAAGGGCTGCTGCGCATTTGAAGAAGGAGGGAAGTGTTCAGCTGAATGAAATTCTTGTGCCTGGCGCATTGCGTGTTTTTGGCAGTCTGAAATGGAAGCATTTGTACAATCCTCTTAAGTTTTCTCTTCATTATTCAAAACCTCCTGTAGTTTGGAAGGTGTTTCAGAAGCTTGTTTCAAAATTAATAGGAAAGAAAGTACATTGTGGTACGTGGTGTATTGCAATGATGCCGGGCGATTATTCGGTGTTATATGATTCCCTTAGGCCTGGCAAGGGTTTTATTTTTATGTTTGATGTAAATGCGGTTCCTGAGAGTTGTGGCAGTTACACTGTTCTTCTTAAGGGCAACAAAGAGGTTGTTCGCGTTGTTCCAAAGAGAAACTCTTTCACAATTGTAAACCAGGCGGGTTTGAGAGTGTTTCATAAGTATCTGAACCATCAGGCCATGCATCCAAGAATTTTCTTATGTGGTGTTGCTCTAGCTAAATAATTATATACAACTGCTTGAGATTTTTTGTCATGCACTTAAGTAAGGATGTTTTGAAGCAGTATATTTTGGAAAAAAAGCTTATTACGAATTATGCTGATTTGGACGGCCAGCTTACTGCTAATGGTGTTGATGTAAGGCTTGCAGCGATTATTGAAGTGATTGACGGAGGCAAGCTTGCCATTTCCAAACAGGATAATGTGTCTCCAAAGCTTGGCAGGGCTGTTGTTTTGCCTGGTTTTGAAAGTCGTCTTGATGGTTACGATATTCAGGAAAAGATTGTCGGCGCAGGTATTATTAAATTGAATCGCTTGAAACCGTATCTTGTTATAACTTGTGAGGAAGTTAACACTCCTTCTAATTTGATGTTTCATATCGCTGCAAGAACTTCTTTGTTCCGTCTTACACAGTCTTTGCTTGGCAGCACTTTTGGTGAGGCGGGATTTAAGGGCTATCTCACTTTTATGCTTCTGCCTTTTGCCGAGAGCGAGATTGAGCTTGGCGCTCGTTTCGCCCAGCTCTGCTTCACTGAACTTAAGGGCGAAGCCCATTACGAAAGCCAGAAGGAATCTAATTATCAGGGCGGGAAGTTGTTTTAGGAAGGTTTTTATTTTGTTTTGTTTTACAGCCCTTTATGCGTTTTTTTGAAGGGTTATATTTTCAGTCGGCGCTTTTTTTTTATAGTATCTGGGACAGGCTTTATAGGGGAAAGATATCGGATACATATAAGTCTCTTCAGTCACCTGATTATTCTCTTTATTTCACCGAGGGCAAGCGTCATTTCCAGGAAGGTAGAATGATTCTTGCTGAATATAATTTGGCGCGTTCTTTTGTATTCAACCACTGGAGTCAGGGGTTTCTTGACGAGCAGGTTGCTATGGAAACGTGTGCTATGCTTGGTGAGATTCGTTCTCTTGATTCTTCAAAGCGCGGTTATGCGCGTTTGCATTTCAAAAGGCTTGCAGAGTGCCGTTTTCCTTATTGGCGCGTTCGCGGTTATATGGGTTTGGCTAATTTGGCCAGTGTTGGTAATTGGGATTCGGGTGCTGATATGTTTTTGTCTTTGGCTCAAAAAGAGATGGAAGCGGAGAGCGTTAGTGATCCTGTATTGAAAAAAGAGATTTCTGATTTGGAAAAAAGGCTTAAGTCTTAACCGTATATTCTTTGAAAATTCAGCCATACATTATTTGCAACTTCTTCTGGTTCAAACTTTTTTATTTCAGCTATTTTATTGATAACTTGCAGGACATTTGCCGGCTCGTTTGGAAAGCTTCCATCTGGGGACAGGTATGGCCCGTCTGTTTCTGTTGTTATCTGATTGATGTTTGCCATTTCCGTTAACACCTGAAAGTGTTGGCTTTTAACTATATTTGTTGGAATAGAGAATATGTAGCCCGCGTCTGCTGCTTTTTTAATCAAGCTTTTTCTTCCTTCAAAGCAGTGTAGCACTACATTCTTTAGTTTACTACTCGTTAGCATGTTTATGCAGTCTTCTTCTGCTTTGCGTGTATGAACTATAATGGGTTTTCCAAGTTTTTCAACGAATTCTATGATGCGTGCGAAGTTTTCTCTTTCTTTTTTTTGTAATTCTTTGTCCTTGATCCAATGATAGTCCAGTCCTACTTCGCCCACCGCAGAAATCTCATTTTTGTGTTGTTTGATGAACGCAAACTCTTCATCCAGATTTATTGGTCCTTTGTGTACTTTTAGTCCTGCTTCCACGTCCTGTTCTACGCCTAGTGCATCAACGGGGTAAATGCCTAAGCTAGCTCTTACTAGAGGTGCATACTTTTTCGCAATTTCTAGTGCTTCTCTGTTAGTGGGAGGGTTTATTCCAGAACAAATTATTGCTTTTACGCCTGCTTTTTTGGCTCTGTCTATTACTGCGTCTAGGTCTTTGTATGCTGCATGCATTAGATGGCAATGGTCGTCTATGAGTATCATAAATGTTTGTTAAAGAATTCTCTTACTCGTGCTTTATATTCTTTTGGATTGGTCGCATAGCTCATTCCGTGGTCTGCTCCTTCTATGATCCATAGTTCTGCCATGTCTTTGTTCGTTTCGTATATTTTGTAAGAATTATACATCGGTATTTGGCTGTCCGTGCTTCCATGAATAAGTAAAGTTGGTACTGTTATGCGTGCGTTATACTTTTTCGCATCAAGGCCTAGGAATATTCTGCCATATAATTCTGTAATCCATACGAACGGGAATTTGAACGGTCCAAAATACCAGTACATTTGTTGTATTATGTCGTGTATGCTTGCGTAGCCGCTGTCTGCCACTATTGCTTTTATTTCTGGGTGTTCTGCCATTAGGAATGTTGCCGCACTTAAAGAAAACCCATATGCTCCAAATGTATGGCTTACGTCTTCTCTTTTTTTCAAATACTTGATTGCTGCATTAAAATCTTCAATTTCTCTTGCTCCTGCTGTTGTTACCATGCCTTCGCTGTCTCCAAATGATCGGAAGTCAAACAAAAACAGCGTGTAATCTGGGTGCAAGAATCTTACTACAGGAAAAATATTTCCTTTGTCAAATGGGTAGCCATGGCCTACTATGATTGTGGGTGAGTTTTTGTTTCCATGCACTAGCCAGCCTGCAAGTACCAATCCGTCTTTTGTTTTGAATCTTACTGCCTCATATTCTATGCCGAAGTCTGTTGGGTCTCCTGCTGTTTTGAATTTTGGTGGTGTTATGTTGAATAGAAATATTAGTAGGCTGAATGCGGCTATTCCGATGATGGCGTAAATTAGGTATTGATACCAGGGCATGAGTTAGATTATTTGGTAGATTTCTATTGCTAAAAATAGCGCGTAGCATCCTAGGAAGAACAGTCCGTGTTTCCAGGTGATTTCTTTTCGGTTCATTAGGAACATGACGATGGTGATTAGTCCTGCGAGGAATACGAGTGCATTCAGAACTTGGAAGATTTCAACCTGGATTGGCTTGATGAGTGCAACTATTCCGAAGAATAGTAATAATTCTATCATTAGTGATCCGAGTAAATCTCCTAGTCCTATGGCTGCGTGTGCTCGGAACAATGATTTGATTTCTACTGCAAAGTCTGGTATTGTTGTTCCTATTCCTATAATAGTGATTGCTATAAAATATGCAGGGATGTGGTAGTATGCTGCTATTTGTATGCTGCTGAACACGAGCCATCTTCCTGCCAGTAGGAGTGCGGCAAGTGCGAGCATGAAGATTACGGCGTCTCTCCAGATGTTTTTGAATTGTACTTTTTTCTTTATCTTTCCAACTGTTCCTTCTATTTGCCATAGTCTGGCTAGGTAGAAGCAGAATCCTCCTATCAACAGCACTCCATCTACCCTGCTTAGTTGTCCGTCTAGTGCAAGCAGGAATGGCAGCATGAGGAATACCCACATTAGCATGCGTTGTTTTGTGAATATGTTGGGCTCAAGCTTGATTTTTTTCCCAATCAAACACAACAATCCTAAAGCAAAGCCTACGTGTACCATGTTGCTGCCTAGTATTGTTCCAAATCCTACTCCTGCTTGTCCTGTCATGAATCCTGTGAGTGAGCTTATCATTTCTGGTGCTGAAGCCGCCATTGCTACTACCACTAGTCCTATTATTGCGTCGCTTAGTCCTAATTTTTTTGCGTAGTCTGATATTCCATAAACTATCAAATCTGCGCTTTTGAACAATATGTAGAAGCTGGCGAGTACTACAATAGTGTTGAAGAATACCGGGTGTGCTAATGCGGCTGGAATTAACGCCATATTGTTTGGTTCTGTTAAGGTTTTTTAATTATTTAGCTATTAATCATAAAGTAGTAAACCTTATATATTGCTTCCTTTCACCAAAGTCCATGCCAGTTGTTGGATTGCAGTTTAGCAAGATTGTTGTTGAGAAGTTTGGTCCTGTTAAGGGTAAGGTTCAAGTTAACAATAATGTTGCTTTGAAGGATGTTGAGAAGACTGAGCTTACTATTGGTCCTGTTAAGCATGGTGCTTTGAAGTTTCATTTTGAGTTTGTTGCTAATTATGAGCCTAAGATTGCTAACATGACTATGAATGGCTTTTTGACGTTTTTTGAAAAGCCCGAGAAGGTTAAAGAGATTGTTGATGGTTGGAAGAAGGACAAGAAGATTCCTAAGGATGTCATGTCAAGTGTTTTGAATACTGTTCTTTCGCGTTGTAATGTTGAGGCAATATTGTTTGCGAGGGAAGTTAACTTGCCTCCGCCTATTCCTTTGCCTAAAGTCACAGTAAAATAATTCTTCACTACCAAGGAAAAACTTATTAAAGGGTAAGTGCTATTTGCTATACGGGTTTAGAGACTATGGTATCTGATGTTAAGCTTAAGGTTGCGGAAGCCATTCAGGATGACGTTAATAAGGGCATTGTCAGGGTAGATAGCAGTTTCATGCGTGAGATTGATGTAAGGCCTGGCGATATTGTTGAGATTGAGGGTACAAGGAAAACTGTTGCTATTGTTGACCGTGCTTATCCTGGTGATATTGGTTTGAACATTATTCGTATGGATGGTCTTGCGAGGAAGAATGGCAGGACTTCTATTGGTGAGCTGATCTCTGTTCGTAAGGCTAAGGTTGAGCCTGCTAAGAAGGTCGTTATTGCTCCTGCCAGAGAAGGCATTGTTGTCAGGGCTTCTGCTAATATTTTCAAGCAGGGTCTTTTGGGTCGTGCCTTGACTAAGGGCGACGTTATCTCGCTTGGTGGCACTAGAAGGCGTCGTACTGCTATGTCTCAAAGTCCTTTTTTTGATGAAGTTTTCAATATGATGGAAGAGTCCATGATGGCTTATGGTTTTGGTGATTTGAAGTTTGTTGTTGCTGAGACTAATCCTAAGATTGCTGTCATAATTACTGAGCAGACCGAGGTCGTCCTGAACCCAGAAGCGGTCGAAGTCAAAGAAGAAGCTGTTCCCGAGGTTGCGTATGAGGATATTGGTGGTTTGGATGATGAAATCAAAAAAGTTCGTGAGATGATTGAAATTCCTCTCAAGCACCCGGAAATTTTTGAGCGTTTGGGTGTTGAGCCTCCAAAAGGAGTTTTGCTTCACGGTCCGCCCGGCACTGGTAAAACGTTGTTGGCCAAAGCAGTTGCTAACGAGACTAATGCTCATTTCATTCTAATTAACGGTCCTGAAATTATGTCGAAATATTATGGTCAATCTGAGGAAAACTTAAGGAAGAAATTCGAGGAGGCAGAGAAGAACGCTCCTTCCATTGTTTTCATTGATGAGGTTGATGCTATTGCTTCTAAGCGTGAGGAGACCAAGGGCGAGGTTGAAAGAAGGGTTGTTGCTCAGCTTCTTGCTTTGATGGATGGTTTGAAGTCTCGTGGCAAGGTTGTCGTTATTGCTGCCACAAATGTTCCTAGCATTCTTGATCCTGCGTTGAGGCGTCCTGGTAGGTTTGATCGTGAACTGGAAATCGGTGTTCCGAATAAGGAAGGCCGTTTGAATGTTTTGAAGATTCATACTCGTAACATGCCTTTGGACAAGGACGTTAATTTGAAGGAGTTTGCTGCTGTTACGCATGGTTTTGTTGGCGCTGATCTTTCTGCTTTGGCAAAGGAAGCTGCCATGATTGTTTTGAGGCGTGTCTTGCCAGATTTGGGGAGCAAGGACGAGCCTTTGCCCAAGGAGATTTTGGAAAAGTTGCGTGTTGGTAAGAAGGATTTCCGTGAGGCTTTGAAAGTCGTGCGCCCGAGCGCCTTGCGTGAGGTTTTTGTTGAAATTCCTAATGTTAAGTGGTCTGATGTTGGTGGCATGGTTGATGTTAAGCAGGAGTTGAAAGAGGCTGTCGAGTGGCCGCTTAAGCATCCTGATGCTTTCAAGCGTTTGGGCGTGCGTCCTCCTAAGGGTATTTTGATGTATGGCGCTCCTGGTACTGGTAAGACGATGCTTGCTAAGGCTATTGCTAATGAGAGCCAGGCTAATTTTATTGCGATTAAAGGTCCTGAGCTCTTAAGTAAGTGGGTTGGCGAGTCTGAAAAGGCTGTTCGTGAAATCTTCAAAAAAGCTCGCCAGACGGCTCCTACTATTGTGTTTTTTGATGAGATTGATAGTTTGGCTCCTCGTCGTGGTATGAGCAGCGATAGTGGTGTTACTGAGCGTGTTGTTAACCAGTTTCTTACTGAGATTGATGGCCTTGAGGGCATGCATGATATTGTGATTATTGGTGCTACCAACAGGCCTGACATGCTTGATACTGCTTTGCTCAGGCCTGGCCGTTTCGACAGGATAATTCTGACTTCTGTTCCTGATTTCCCGTCTCGTTTGGAGATTTTCAAGGTTCATACAGCTAGTATGCCTTTGAAGGATGTTGATATTGAGGAGCTTTCAGCCAAAACTGAGGGTTATGTTGGCGCTGATATCGAGGCTGTTTGCAGGGAAGCTGCTATTCTTGCTTTGCG
>CAZXKS010000033.1:0-2723 GCA_964641265.1 uncultured Methanosarcinales archaeon
GAAGAACACACAAAACTAGCAGGACAATCAGCATCCTTCTCACAATCCTCACCAGAATCCTTTGTGCCATCGCCGCAAACCTCAGGAGCTTTTTCAGCAGTAGCAGCAATCTTACACTTGCAATCAAACTGACAAATACCATACTGGGAGGAAGTCTTGCCAAAACAAATCTTGTCAGGAGGATCACACTCCTCGCCCTTTTCCTTTTCAATAATCTTATTGCCACAAGCTGCCGCAGGAGCGCTCTGCTGTTGTGTGGAAGAAGCAGAGCCATTACAAGCACCATTCAAACAACCACTAAAGCCAAGCTTGATACAATCATAAATTTCAGAAGACCTCTGACCACCAGCACCACCAGTACAGAAATACTCCTTCAACCACTTGCTGGAATTGGTGGAAACGCCCTCCTCCTCAGCAGTAAGACAGGTATCCCCCATAGAAGTAATACCATACTTAACGTCGCCTTTTACCTTCAAGGCTTCATCATTGCCTTTGGCACCGCCGTTATCCGAGTCAGTACAAGTAGCCGCAAAAACAGCATTAGCCAAAATCAACAATATCAAAATCTGCCATCCACGCATAACATAGGCGATAAAAGACTAATATATAAAAGTTGCTGGTAAAGCTTTAAATACAATTCCCACTTTGAGTGAAACAACATGAAACAAGAATGGGTGGTGGCACTACTCCTATTGCCAATGCTTGCGGCAGCAGCAAACATCAGCACTTCAGAAACAGACATAGCGCTGGAAGGAAACACTGCGTTCATAAAAACAAGCATGGTTCTACATTCTGAAGAAGAGATAGGAAACCTGACACTAATCCTAACACCAAAATATGATAATGTAAAGATAACAATAGACGGCCACAAAATAAACTGCCTACTACAAGCAGAATTCGCAAGATGCGGCAACCTGGCAGCAGGAGACCATACCGTAAATATAAGCTACGAAACCAGCTATCCAGTAGCAGAAGTAGGAGAAAACACGCTCTTCCGCTACACAGAAAGACTACCGTACCACGCAGAGAGCCAACAAGTCACGCTAACACTCCCAGTTGGCTACATCATACCAAGAGAAAAAGACAAGGATGAAAGCTTCTACATCTCACCAAAACCAACAGACGTCTACTCAGACGGACAAAGAATAATCCTATACTGGAAACAGAAAGGGCAAGAACTACCAATATCTGCACTGGCAAAAAAAGTCGTCGGCCCACCACTAGGCTGGATAGCAGCAACAATACTTTCTGGCTTGATAGCAATGACTGTTGTAACATGGGTAATGCTACAACGCAAGCCAAAAACAAAACCTGCAAAGAAAAAAATCATAGTCCCAACACTCATGGACAACGAACAAAAAATAGTTGAGTTCCTGAAAGAAAAAGGAGAAGTCTGGCAAAAACAAATACTACAAGCAACAGGATTCTCAAAAGCAAAAGTCAGCAGGACAATAAGAAACTTGGAAGAAAGAGGAGTCGTAACGAAAACTATCTACGGCAATACGAATAAGATTGCGCTGAAAAAGTAATTCTAGGCTACTTAACGCCGTACAAATTCTAGGCTACGTAATAATACCAGGGGGGTGCTCTGCCGCCGCACCCCCTTCAACCCCCGGCGGTCCCTTGTTTCATCTTGTTCCACCATGTTTCAAGGAGTTATTTAATACCTCCACATAGTACATAGAAGCATAAGCCACCATCCACGAGTGTGCGAAGGGGGCCACGAGCCCCCTCGCTACTCACATTAGAATTCTAAAACGCCATATACTTCTAAAGCAATTATAAGCAGTAAGAATAGAAAATAAGAAGAAAATACTAAAATCCGTTCAGACCGAAGTAATGGCGCAGATCGTCATATTGGAAATTGATAGGAACGTGCGTTTTTCCATCCTTTTTAGCAGAAGGCGGCAAATCTCTTATCTCTCCGAACAAAGTACTAACGTCACCTTCGCAAACCCGCTCACCTGTAATAAATTGGCGTCTTAAGTCATTAACCGCTGTGCGAGTAAAGTTGCTTTCAGGCAACTGCAGGCCGTTATAATCACTAAGTTGGCCAAAATACCCAGAACGCCCCATAACTCCCACTTGCGCAGCACCAATCACACGAATAGCATAAAATGCAGCTGCCTTAAACTTTTTGGGATCGTTAGTGAGCATAGCCCTTATATTTTGCAAAGCAGCTTCCGGCAACAAATGGCCAAGGCTTCTCATCTCCCAATATGCCTTTATCTTATTTGCACTGGCTTCTGCACTAGAAACAGCGCTATCAATCGTAGCAGACGCTTCACCCATAAAATCACCTCAACCCAACTTTTTTGATAAACAAAAGGAGTGGACTCTCATTTATAAGGATTTCGACAAATTGAAGAAAAAAATAATACTACGAAAAAGTAGTTAGCACTTCTCGCAAAACGTAAACTTGGCTTCCTTCGCAAGACCTGAAATGGCGTCCTCAATCTTCTTGCTGTACTTTTTCAAGTCGACTTCTATCTCATCCAACACCTTGCCGCACAAAGGATGATTAGCAGTCTTGGCATCCTTTTTATAAGCGTTCAAACGCCAAAGAATACGCCTAAACTCCACCAACAAAGCAGCCTTGTTGAAATTACAGTTATGCATAATATCACCTCTTCTATATGCTGTAAAATATACGTTCTTTAAAAAAGTTGTGTTCTGTGGACTATATTCTGCATGACAAGAAATGTTAATAATTCCAGAAGATT
>CAZXKS010000033.1:2823-8819 GCA_964641265.1 uncultured Methanosarcinales archaeon
GCGCCTGGAAGAACGACTCCCTTCTTAGCAACATAAGTACCAGGATTCAAAACAGAATTACAGCCAGTCTGAACACCATCCTCCAAAATCGCTCCAAGCTTGCGCAAACCAGAACCAAACTTCTTATCTTCAACTGCTACCTGAACAATACCACCATCCAACCTTAAATTAGCAAGCTGAGTACCAGCACCAAGATTACACTTTTTACCAATAACGCTATCACCAACAAAATTGAAATGCGCAGCACAAACCCCATCCATCAACACAGAATTCTTAATTTCAGCAGAACCAATCTTGCAATCACTGCCGATAATTAACGGACCGCGCAAATACGCAAAAGGGCCAACAATCGTATTCTCGCCAATAATAACAGGACCCTCAATACGCGTTGGAAACTTGATAACAGAATTCTTACCCAAAATAACAGGAACATCCCACTTAACACCAACCTCAATCTGGCCCTTAATATCCTCCTTTTCCAACTCGAGCTTACTGAGAATTTTCAAAGCATCCCAAGGATACTTTAACGATAACTTTGCCTTAGGATCAACCTGCCTAAGAACATCCTGCAGCCAATCTTTGACTTCTTTGGTGAAATCAACTAACATGCTATTTCTTAGCCTCACCAAACTTAATAAACTTTCCTAAATCCCTGCGCAACTGCACAGGATTCCTGAACAAAACACCATGAATGCCTAATTCTGCAGCGCCTTCCACATTCTCCTCCTTATCATCAACAAAAACGATGCTTGAAGGCTTAACACCAAGCCCCTTGATAACAGCATTGTAAGCTCTCGGATTAGGCTTTCTCAAACCAAGCTCAAAACTCAAAAACACTTTACTAAAAGAATCAAACCAGCCCTTCTCAGAGCAAATCTCGAAATGCACAGGCAGCTGATTGCTAAAAAGCGCAGAAGGCAACGACTTAACAATCTTAACAACATCCTTGTTCAACCTGGCAGTCTTTAGAAAACGCTCTCTAAAAATCCTCTCAAGTCCTGCAGGCTCTACCTTAAACTTTTTCCCAAGCCTCGACCACAATTGCAGCATTGTAAGCTTTCCAGCCTCGCACAACTCCAACTCTTCAATACTCCCGGCCCTAAACTCAAAAGAAGGCATTTTTGCATACTCAGCCAACTGCGGAATAACATCATCAGAACTCCAATCTACAACAACACCAAAAAAATCAAAAAGAAAAATCATAAAAATTTAGTCAGACTCGACTCCTATCCCCTTGGCCCACGTTTGATGTGCTCCCATTCAATACCACCCCTTTGGTATAATTTAATTAAAAAATGCAGAATCAATATTTAAAGTTTTGCCTCTGGAAAAATTACGGCCACACTACTGTTCCATCACTCGCGAAATACTCACCCACAAGGGAATGTTCGTGTATAAAATTTGGATCACACTCAATTGCATTAAATGTCTCCATAACCTTATCAGCGAGCCGCCTGGCCTCTTCACGATCTTTCCAGTCCCTGAAAGAAAAATTGATGTCCAATTCAGAAACAATGCTGATGCGCTTAAACCTCAAAACACGCCAATTAGGAACTTCCTCTTTTCCAGCAGTCATAAATGCTTTAGGACTATACCAAACATCAACTCCTTGCTCTATTAATTGCGGGGAAGCTACGTACAATGTGCTGTCTGGACTTACCTGACTGCTTGATTTAACATACAATTCTCTTTTGAGAAACTCTTCCAAGCCTTCTGGCGTTTGGGTAAATCCAATGAAGATATCGTCTGACATAGTTGTTAATGTGAAATATCCACTATATAAACCTTTCCATTATTACTACTCAATAGTGGCAAAAAGAAGAAGTTTAATAAATGGGCATGAAATACTATTTTCTACGATGAGATTGGACGATATCTTAGATGGACAAGGTAAATTCGGCATCCGAACAGACAGCTTCGGCAGATTCACACGAATAAGGCTCATCAACAAAGAAACAGGCGAGTACGCATCAATCATCCCTGAATTTGGAGCAAACGTAAACGAAATAGTCCTCCAGAAAAAAGGGAAAAAACACTCCATCCTTGACGGAGACAAAACACAAGAAGAATTAACACGGTGCGAACTATTCAAAGGGGCAAAACTCACGCCCTGGCCAAACAGAATCAGAGACGGCAGGTATGTATTCCAAGGAAAAGAACACCAACTGCCAACAAACTTCCCGCAGGAAGGCCACGCAATCCACGGGCTCGTATACAACCGGCCATTCAATTTAGTAACAGCAAACGGTCTGAAAAACGCGGCAAAAGCCAAACTCGAACACTCTTATGACGGCTCAATACCCGGATACCCGTTCAAATTCAAAATAACCATCTTATACATATTATCTGACGACGGATTTACCTGCAAAACATCCATAAAGAACAACGGCGAACAAAGCATGCCAGTAGGAGACGGATGGCATCCTTATTTCAGGCTGGGAAAAACAGTCGATGACCTGATGCTGAAAATTCCTGCGAAATTCCAATTAGTCACAGACGAGCGCATGATTCCGAACAACGCGCGCACTTTCAGAGCATTCAGAGAACTGACAAGAATTGGAGACACCAACTTTGACACCGGATTTATAATGCTTGATTATGTGCCAAGAGTTGAATTATACGATCCAAAACAAGATGTGACAATCAATGCATGGCAGGAAACAGGCAGCCGCCTGGAAACAGGATACAAATACGTGCAAATATTCATCCCACCATCAAGAAAATCAATAGCAATAGAGCCAATGACGTGCCCTGCAAACGGATTCAACAGCAAACAAGGAATAATCATACTAGAGCCTGGAGAAGAGTTTAAAGGACAATACGGAGTAAAACTGTCATGAAACAAAAAATCCCAGAAACCGGCTATCTTACTTAATCCTAACCGTCTCCAAATTCCTTGGAGCAGCAGTCTCAATCCTGCCAAGCTTGTGGATGGCAGAAGCCAAATCAAGCACTTTAGAACTCTCGCCGTGCTGGACGATAACCTTCTTCGGCCTTGGCTGGCACTTGAAAATAAAGTTCATTAATTGTTTTCTGTCAGCGTGGTCAGAAACTGCAAGCTTGACAACTTCCATTTTCACATGAACAACATCCTGCGAAAGGCCCTTCTTGAAAATCAGCTCGCGCTCACCACCAAAAACACGCCTTCCAAGAGTGCCCTCAGGCAGATAACAAGTAAAAATCAAACTATTCTTAGGATTGCCAGCTAAGTGCTTCAAGTATTCAACACTTGGACCGCCAACAAGCATGCCAGAAGTCGCCATTATAACAGCAGGGCCACCCTCTTCAATAACCTGAATACGCTCCTTCGCACTGCCAATACGCTTAAAGATTGGATTCAAAAACGGATTCTGATCCTTGTGGAAGATCAACTTGCGCAAGTTAGCATTCAAAAACTCAGGATAAGCAGTATGGATGGCAGTAATATCCCAAACCATACCATCGATGTAAACAGGAATGGGCTCGAGCTCGCCACGCCTGACCATAGCTTCAATCATAACCATAATGTCCTGACCCCTACCACTACCAAGCACTGGCATCAAAACCTTACCACCACGCTTCAAAGTCTCCTTGATATAATTACACAACAAAACATCAGCCTCATAGCCCGGCAAGCCAATATCCATTTTGCCACCATAAGTGCTCTCCATGATAACAGTTTCCAAACGCGGGAAAATAGTATGAGCAGGATCGAGCAAAGGAGTCTTGCCATACTTCAAATCACCAGTGTACAACAAATTATGCAAGCCATTACCAATATGCAAATGAGCCATCGAGCTTCCAAGAATATGGCCAGCAGGATACAAAGTCAAACGAACATCAGGAGTAATATCGCTCACTTCCTCCCAATTCAAAGTAATACAATGCTTGACAAACTCTTTAACATCATCAGTATCAAAAATCGGCTCCCTGTTCTCAGACTTCATAATCTTGACCATATCAAGCATCAACAAAGCAGCAACATCCCTTGTCGGTTCTGTGCAGTAAACAGGACCTCGAAAACCCATCTTGTACAAATAAGGAATAAAACCAGAATGATCAATGTGAGAGTGTGATAGGACTATCGCGTCAAGCTGTTGAATGTTAAATTCTGGAGCGTCCAAAATCGGATATTCCTCACTGCCTTCTCCGGCAACGTTAACACCACAATCAAGAAGAATTCTTGACTCGGGTGTTTGAAGGAAAATACAACTCCTGCCAACCTGCCTTGCAGCGCCAAGATGAGTAACCCTAATCCACTCATTCTTCTTTTCTCTCAACCAACCATCATAAATACGATGGCCGACCTTGTCCAGGAATTTTCTCCTGTAATCAGAATGCTCGTACAAAACCGCTCGAATGTTTTCTATTAATTGAGACTTCAGAGCAGGAGTTCGCCTGATAACAGGAACCCAAAAAGTCTTTTCACGAACCTCCCTCAACAAAGAACCCTGCTTGCCAATGGCCAAGCCAGGCTTTTCAGCCTCAATTATGACCATCGAACGCTGCGGGTCAAACAACACCTGAGAAACACCAGACTCTTCAGGCAAAATCTTACGAATTTCCTTCTCGGCATTTTCCTGGCCCATTGTAATACTAGGGTCAGGCCTGAGCTCAATACGCTTCTTGAACTCATTAACAACCTGCCTGATCAAGCCTTCATTGTTTAGGAAAAATTCTTTATCCTTCGTGTAGAGCACTATGTTAGCGCCCTCAAATGCCGCGTCTGATACTTTATCAGCCGGCAAAAACTTCAAAATTTCCTTAATGATCTCTGCCATTTTTTAACTAAGAACTTCTAAACTTCAATCTTAATATTCAAATCCTTCTCTAAAACAGTCCTCACGCCCTTGCCATCGATAACAATAACGTCAATACCGTTTCCAGTGTTCACATCACGCTGCAAAGCAGCACCAATTGACTTCACTGCAAGCTTAACGCCGTCCTCAACAGACAAGCCCTTCTTGTACAAAACCTCTAAAACGCCCAAAGCAAAAACGCTACCAGAACCATCTGAAACGTAATCATCAACATCTGTTACACTGCCATCAATGCCAAGATCATATAAGTGATGACCTTCAGCATCAGCACCACCCAATAGGAAACTAACAATGCCGGGCACCATGGACATCTTCCTCAAATTCATGTACAACATTCCTGCCAATAAATTAGCGGTTTCTTTTACTGTACTAGTTCTTAATGTTGTCAAATCCTTCAACTTAACTTCTGCCCTTATGAGTTTCACTAACAATTGAGCATCAGAAACAAGACCGGCCATAGTGACAGCCATATAGTCTGTAACCTTATGAATCTTCAAAGTCTTCTTGTTCACAATAAAACCAGCAGTAGCTCGCTTGTCAGCTGCAAGAATGACGCCATCCTTACACATAATGCCTACAGTGGTTGTTCCTTTCTGCAATTTTTCGTTATCCATCAATAAAACCCCGTCAGAATAATTACCTCTTGATACACATTGTAATAGGGAGGTATATAAAGTTTTCGGCGATATGAGATTTCCGTAAAGTTTACAGGAATTCTGACGACGGTTATATTAACCACTAAAACTATTAAAAAAGCATGAAAATCTATGTTGATACCAACATATACCTTGATTACCTGCTGGGAAGAAGAAATAAACAGGGAAAAGACCTCAGCAGGCCGGCATTTGAAGTATTTAAAAGAACAATGTCATGTGAATTTCATATCATTATTTCAAACCATTTGGTAAACGAATTATGCGGAGTTATTGACCTAGAAGACCTAACAATGCTGATAAGTTTCTTACGGAAGAAGATAATCAAAATAGAAGATAAATCTGAAGGAAAAGGCGACGAGTTTCATGCTTACCTGGCAGAAAAATACGGTGCAGAATTGATAGTGACAAGAAACAAAAACGATTTCAAAAATCTTGCATTACAAGCCTACCTTCCTGAAGAGCTCTGAAGGAGAAAGCTTCTTCAACTCGGCCTTTGCACGTTTCTGTTCTTCTTTTGACAAAAGACGGCCTTTGCCCCTCA
>CAZXKS010000034.1:0-1286 GCA_964641265.1 uncultured Methanosarcinales archaeon
TTCCAAGTGGTTGCGATCCATCCTGTTGAGAAAATGTCAACTATGGCAAGTGAGACCCAGTAAAGAAGGGCGAATAGTATGCCGCCAAACAAGATGTGTTTTCTCAGTTTTGGATATATCAGCATTGCAGTTATGCCTCCTATCAGGCAGGCGTATGATGATGGATAGATTATGTTCCAGTTTGGAAATCCGCGTGTTAAAATAATGAAAGCAACCAGTGTTGTGATCAATGAAGTATAGCATTTGCACACTGGATGGCATATTTTTTGCGCAGTCGGGATTTGTTTTTTGAATATTCCTTCGTAAATGAATGCTGCTAGTCCGCCAAGAAAAAACATTAACAGGAATGCCTCGATGTCAACGTGGTATTTGATTCCGAAATCAAATAGTGTTTGTGGTGTCCAATAGTTTGGGATGAAATATAGATCTCCTAGTCCAAATGGAAATGCTATCCAGCTGCTCCACCATATTTTTTGCCTGAGTTTTGGATTAGAGGAATAAGCTATTACCCAAAAAATGCCTAGCAGTGCTGTCCATGCAAGATATTCGTACATTGTTTATGCTCGTGATGGAATGAAGCATTCGCAATTGTTGCGTTGCCAGTACAGAGGTTGATATGTATCTAGTGTTTGGCAAATGCATACCCCTGGCCGGTCTCGTATGAAACAGTTTTGTCCTGCATTCTCAACTGGGCAGTATCCGTGCACTTGCCCGGTTGGCTGGACTGTTTGAGCGCTTGGTGTTGAAGTTTGGAAGTTTATTAAGGCAATTATTCCTACTAATGCTAATAAGAAAACAACTGGTGCTCCTGGTCTCATTATTATCACCTTTTTTCAGATTATTGGGCATTTTACTATATATATGTTGTGCACGTTTTACCGTACAACAATCTTTTTATACCCTTGCCCTATAACTACTCGTATAAAAGTGAGGTGTTATCATATGGCAAAAGTAAGTGTTCAACCTGTTCGTGATGTTGAGAATGCTGTTAGGGATTTGAAGAATTGGCTGGCAGTGTTTAAGACAGAGTATGATGTTGCTGATGAGGCTGTGAAAGTTTTGCATCAGAAGATTGATGAGTTTTCTGATAAGTTGCGCGGAGTGACTTGCGATAGTTCTGGAAAGGTTAAGGCAGATTCTGTTAAGCCTGTTTCAAACACTTTGCGTGATGCTAAGGCTTGGCTGGCT
Organism: uncultured Methanosarcinales archaeon; assembly: GCA_964641265.1. GTDB lineage: Archaea > Nanobdellota > Nanobdellia > Woesearchaeales > ARS49 > CABMGU01. The sequence goes on from CAZXKS010000034.1 coordinate 1,189, forward strand.
ATTTTTGCTAAGGAATATGATTTGGCAGAAGAGGCAGTTAGGGTTTTGCACGAGAATTTTGATAAGGTCGGCGACAAGCTTAGAGCTGTTGAATGTAA
>CAZXKS010000034.1:1386-8694 GCA_964641265.1 uncultured Methanosarcinales archaeon
TTATCCCCTGTTGGGTCTTCGTGCGTGTGGATTTTGACCATTTCTTCTCTTGAACCGTGCGCCATTTCTGTGTGTGCGCCTGCAGGTTGTTCTAAGTGGCTTCTGTCGCGCTTTGGCGTCATTATTTTGCCTTCTGGAGTAATGTATTGTACTTCCAGGAACATCTTGATTTCTGATTCTACTGCGCGGAGCAAGTGTTCATCGATTTGTGTTACAAAAGTTATGGCATCGCCTTCCTTGCCCGCCCTGCCTGTTCTTCCAATCCTGTGTATGTAATCTTTTGGATTTCTTGGTATGTCGTAGTTTATGACGTGCGTGACGTTTTCGATGTGCAGTCCTCTTGCCGCAACATCAGTTGCGACCAGGATGCTGTATCTTCCTGAGTTGAAATCCTGGATGACGCTGTTTCTTTTGTTCTGGCTTAGTCCTGAATGGATGCTTGTTGCTTGGAATCGTTTTTTCCAGAGGATTTCACCCATTCTTTCTGTCCAGTCTTTTGTATTGCAGAATATCATTACTTTTTTTGCTGCTGGATCTTTCAGTATTTTCATAAGAAGGTCTAGTTTTAGTTTTCTGTCTACTCCTAGTACTCTTTGTCTGATTTTTTTGACTGTTATTTCGTCTTGTTGCAGCATTAGTGTTTCTGGGTTTTTCATGTACCTTTGTGAAATGTTGATGACTTGTGCTGGCATTGTTGCTGAGAACAGCATGGTTTGCCTTGTCTTTGGTGTTGCTCTCAAAATCTTTTCGACATCATCTATGAATCCCATGTCCAGCATTCTGTCTGCTTCGTCTAAGACCACAAATCTGACGTTTGATAAGTCTATTGTGCGTCGTTCCATGTGGTCCAGTATTCTTCCTGGTGTTGCTATTGCTATTTGAGCGCCTCTGTCTAGTTTGTCTATTTGCGGGATTATGCCTACTCCGCCGTACAAAAGTACTGTTTTTGCTTGTCTGTCTAGTTTGTGCGTTTCTTTGTCTGTTTGTTGTGCAAGTTCTCTCGTTGGTGAAAGAATTAGCGCTTGTAGCTTGTATTCTGGCGAAAGATTTTGTAGCATTGGCAAAAGGAATGCGAATGTTTTTCCGCTTCCTGTTTTGCTTCTTACAACCAGGTCTTTGCCGGCTAACAGTATTGGTATTGATTTTTCTTGTACTTCTGTTGGTTGTTCTAGTTTTAGTGCCTTGAGAGCTGTTAATAGCTCTGGCTTTAGGTTTAATTCACTGAATTTCATTTTAATCTCCGAACCGATTTCGATTGGTCCTATCGTTTGACAGAAAGATAGTACCAGCGAAACCAGTTCCACTTGAGAACCAGTTTCTACCATCAAGGCCTTTTGCCTTGCCTACCTTTCTATCTCTTAAGTAGTTATTTTCTTTCAGGGCTTTATAAGGTTTTCGGTTTCCATAGTGAAAACTAATTATTTTCAATATAGAAACATTATTTCTTTTTACGCACCCTAAACGCATAATCCAGCCCAAACGCTAACAAACCTAGTATTGCTACCGTGCCTATGGCTATTGCGCCTTTGTTTGCTTTTGTTTTGCCAATATCAAAAACTCCTGTTTGCAGTGGCTGTTGTGTGCTTGGTTCTGCTCGGCTTGCCACAAACTGTGTCGTCTCGGTTGTTTCCAGTGTTGTTTCTGTCGGGCTTGGTGTTGTGCTGCTTTCAGCACTTGATATTATGCACGCTCCGTTCTTGCAAACTTCGCTGCTCGAACAGCAGTTGCCTGCGCAGTATGTTGTTCCTGCGGGGCATAAGCCTGGAGTTAATTCTGGTGTGGTGGTTGAAGGTGCTTGGCTTGTTGTTGGTTGCGTTGAGCTTCCGCCACCACCTCCACCTCCGCTGCTTGATGGCGGATTGTTTGCTGTGAATGTGAAATTGCTGGAGGTGCCTGTATTCGGTATATTGTCCTTGCATGCAACGTTCCATTGGTGTGCTCCGTATGAAGAGAGCGTGATTGTTACTGAAGTGCTTGTTGAGTTTGCGCTTGCCTGATTGGCGGCCACTGTGCTTCCATCAACAGATACGTCGCACAGAATGCTAGTGTCTTGATTGTCAGTTGCATTCCATGTCAACATTGCGCTTAGTCCGTTAAACGAGTTTCCATTTGAAGGGCTGAGAAGCGTGATTGTTGGCGCGGTTCCATCTGCATTTATTGTATAGGCATCGCTTTCGTTGTAGTTTGGCCCGCTGTCTCCGCAGCTTACAGTCCACGTGTGTACTCCGGATGTTAGGCTTGCTGTGAGTATTGTGGGTGTTCCGTTTAGCGTGCTGGCATTGTTTGCCCTGTCAGCACCATCTACTTTTAGCGTGCAATCGAGTGAGCTGTCTGCGTTGTCTGTTGCAGTAAAGTTAAAGTTTACGCTTCCTGCTGTTAACGCGTTGTTTGCAGGTGAGTTTAGCATAATGCTTGGCTCTATTTCTACTTGTACTATTCTTGTTTCTGATGTTGTGCTTCCTCCTGAGTCCGTGCAGCTTATGTTCCAGTTGTGTATTCCTGCGAGTGTTGTTGAAGAAAGCATTGTTGCTGTATTGTTGGATGTTGTGGCATTTGTTGCTACCGTAACACCGTCTATTTTTGCTGAACAGCTGAATGTTGAGTCTGCTGTGCTTTCTGCAGTGAAATCAAAATCGGGTGTTGGATCATCTGTTATTGTATTGTTTATTGGTGAATTTAGTGTTATGGAACTAATTGTAGCTTGAACTGAGATGGCTAAAGCTAGAGAAATAAAAAGCACCATCCAAATTAACCTCTTTTTCATCTTCATCACTGCATATGTTTGACCACCGACCTATGACGAATTTATTTCTTATTATGATATGTATGCGCACATATGCGTTTTCAACCAAAATATATATAAACTTCCTTGACTTTGAACTTTTATATGAAAAGAAAGGTGGTTAAGCACGGTCCTGCCAGTCTTATAGTCTCTTTGCCTTCAAAGTGGGCAAAAAAGTATAGTGTCAAGCCTGGTGATGAAGTTGAAGTTGCTGAAGATAACAACACGCTTGTTCTGTCCACTGGTAAAATCGAGACGCCTTTAAAGAAAATTGCGATTGATACTCGTGGAGTTCATGAGCTTTCTGCTTGGTTTTTGGTTGGAAGCCTTCACAAGGCTGGCTTTGATGAAATTGCCTTTGTATATGATAATCCAAAAGTAATCCAGCTTGCCAAGCAGTGCATTGATTCCCATCTTATGGGTTATGAGATTGTTGAACAGTCGCATAACAATTGTACTATAAAGCATCTTGGTGGTGATGGCGAAGTTGACTTTGACCAGATTGTTAGACGAATTTTTCTTGTTACTTTGTCTTTGGCAAAAAGCAGTTATGAAACAATACAGCTTGGAGAAATAGATAAATTGGAAGAACTGCTTTTTCTTGAGCAAACAAATAACAAGCTTGTCCAATTTTGTGAGAGGTTGATCAGTAAAAAGCGTTATGATGAGAACAAGGCTCATTTCATGTATCTTATTGTTTGGCTTTTGGAAAAGGTTGCAGATCATTATAAGGATCTTATTAAGGCTTTGCTCAGTACTAAAAACGCTAAGCCTGGCTCGCAAGTTCTCATTGAATACAGCAAAGTGAATAATTTATTTGAGTCTTATTACAATTTGTATTACAAATATTCTCTGCAAAAACTATTAGAACTTAAAGATCGCCAGCAAAGTGTGTGCAAAGACTTATTCCAGGCTCTCGTAAATGCAGAAAACGAAGTTGATGCTGCGATGCTTTTACAGCTTACTAATGTTGCCCAAAGAATCAATGAATTTTTTGTAACTACATCAATTTTGCATCTCTAGTGAATTCAGTATTTTTGTCACCAGTTGCCTTACTCCTTCATTTTCTCTGAATTGCGTTCTGTAATTTTCAACATTTGTCTCGGTAAGATCATCTATTCCGCTTAATTTTCTTGCTCCTAGAATGAATTCTTCATCGTCTTGTAACGCGCTGCATGCCTGTTCCAGATGGTGATAGACATCTTTTACCTGTTTAACTCTTTCTTTCATCGGCGCATTGGGCTTTTTGACTATATAGCGCCCTAGATGTATCGCGCTTCGTACCAGATTTCTGTAAGCAAAGCTTTCATTCCGCGTGTCCCAGTATTCGCTGCTTTCTCTTCCGCAAATCTGTAGCGCCTTTACGAATCTGTTTTCATAGTGAGATTTTTCCTCAGCATTTACTTCTGTTACAAAGCTGTCGAGCAGCATACATACTTGGTCTGCCATGGTTGTAGGTTGGCGTATGTATTCGAGGTCTATGTGGCAGAGGTTTTCTGCAAAAAGGCCTGGCAGCCTCTCAGATTGTTGATTAAGCAAGAATGAATTCACTGTTCGAACATCGTCTAATGACATTCCTTTGCTGTGAATAACATGTGAAGCTATTTCGCTTGGCACGTTTCCAACAATTTGGAGAAGTTTGTCGTAATTCACCAGTACATTTCTTGGATGGTAATTTCTGTCTGAAAAATTTGAAGCGTTTTGAATTTTTTCTACCAATCTTTGCACATCTGGTGCCGGAAGTCCAAAATGTTTTGCGAGCGCTTTTACTGCTCTTTCCAGTTTTTCCTTATGTTGCGGTTTCTGAACAATTTCTTGTGGCTGCAGAACTGTGCTATATACTGCAAGGTCGTCCATTGCTTTTTCCAAAACTGCCTTCTTAACTTTAGCTGCCAGCTGAGAACCTTCTTTTATTCTTTCATTCAAATCTTGCAATAGTACATCCAGCGTTGGTCCGTGTAGTTTTTCTGTGATAAGATAATTCTGTGTTGAAGGCAGCACTCTGGGAATATTGATCGGAGCCAGTTCAGCTTGCATAATTTGGCTGTTGCATGCCTGTATTGCCTTATATCCTGCCTCTTCTATTGCCGCCTTTCCCGGTGGCAGTCTTTTGACGATCCAAATATTTTTTGGCTTGCCCAGCGTTGAGTCCGGAGTCGTAACATAGATCTGGTTTTTTGAATTTGTTTCATAATGATAGATCTCCGCTTTTTCGCCAATTGCCAGGTCAAACAGTTTTTCGGCTTGTTCCTTGTTTCTCTCTTCTTCCACTCCCTCTGCTGCCCTTTGCAGGTATGCAAATGCCCCTCGTAGAATTATTGCTGGAACTTCTGTTTCTGCAATTTTCTGGGCCAGTTCTTGCTCTTCATTGCTTAGTGGCATCGCCTCATTGCTTGCAGCGTAATCGAGTTCGATGACCGCAATCAGCTCTTCGTCTCGCCTAATACCAATGGCCAGACCTTTGACAAATTGTGCGAATGACTTCATTCTTGTTTTGTGAAGTATTGGGGCTATGTTGATATATGTGTCAAAGTCAGGATATAAGTCGGCAAAGTTTATGCCAGACGATGCGAGTTTGTCGTATAATGGCTGTAACGCTTCTATTGTCATTTCTAAATCATTCAAGATTTCGTTCTGCAGGATTCCTTTTTTGATGGCAACATTAATCGTTCTCAGTACTTCGGCTTGAGATGATGTCATCCAGTCTTTTGCAGTGCTATATGTTTTTTGGAAGGAAGGGTTTTCGCACGACAACCTGTCGAAAGTCCAGTTTTGTTTTGGAACCCATTCTTCAAAACGCTCTGTGAAATCAGCATAACGCTCTGAAAGAAATTTATGGCTTTTTCTTAAATTGTCAACATGTTGGGCGATTACGCCTGCATAAGCCCGCGTTATTGGCGGACTTTGTTTAAATCGTTCTTTTGTAAACGTCAAAAACAACTGCGGCAAAGATTCGGCTTTTTCCATTTCCGCGCTTATAATGTATTCTCCTTGTGTTCGCATATAATCTGGGTTGAGGCATAAGTGGAATGGTGATCCGTGCTCAATTATTTGATAAATAACATGATCTTCCCCTATTGGCCAGCTTCCTGTCGGTTTTCCATCAATTATTTCTCCTTGTTTTTCTATTTCTGCATTTTTTTTGGATATTCCTAAGAGGGCAAGAGTTGAATTTCTGTTTTTCTCAAGAAACATTATTGCGCCTCTGCGCATGCCCGTTTTTCTTGCAATCTTTCGCAGGATGCCTTCCAGCCCTTGTTCTAGTTGTTGACCAACGTTTGAAGAAACGTCTGCCTTTAATTCTTGGATTGCAACTGTCATAAATGGTCAGAATAGGCAGGGTATATAAAAGAATTAAGAAAAAAAAAGAATTAGGCTCCTCCGTCGCATCCGGTATTTCCGACTTTTCCTACAACATTTCCATGATCGCTGACTGCTATCGTGTCAAATGTCAGCGTTCCTTCGTTTGCGGTTATCTGGAGGTTTATGTTTCCGCTTGTTAGTGGCGCATAGCCTACTGTGGCTGTTTTTGCCACGCCAGGATCCAGTTCTGTTCCTTTGAACTTTACCAAGCCGGTTTGTTGGCCATTATCATCTGCCACTTCCGCTTCAAATGCTGCGTTTCCTTTTGCGCTGAATGTCAGCTGGTAATAGTTTCCTCCTATTACCGGGATGTCTTTCACTATGGTCAGCCTGTTCGTGAATCCTGGGTTCGTGGTTATGGTTACTGCTTTCGAGGTATCTTCCACTAGGTCTATTGATCCTGCAAAGGGGTTTAGCTCTTCTTCTCCCAGTGTTGTTTGGACAAAGCTTGGGTCTGCGTCAAACTGTGCATCGTCCACAAAGCCTTCAAAGTTTTCACCAAATATTTGCGGACCGCCTAGATCTGTGAATTCTCCTTGGCATAGGTCGTCTGTGTCCAGGACGCCCTGTCGTGCCTCAAGTTTATATTTTGAGGTTGTCAGCGTGTTTATTGGTGTAAAGGTCACAATGATGTCCTGGAATTGTGGCGTAATTGCAGTGTCCTTAATTTTTGCCTTTCCAAAGTTTCCCTCGCTGTCCAAAATGACCATTACCGATCCTGTGCCTTTGGCTCCGTATGCTACAAAGTATGTCTTTCCTGCTTCCAAGGTAAGTCCCTCTTCTTTGTGTTCTAATCTGGGCCCTGCGTTTCCTTGCGCACTGAATTGAATGCATTTTGTGCCTTGTACGCCGCAACCAGTAGCGAGATCTATTGAGCTTGGATCATTTCCGACACTCGTTTGCTCAAAAAACAGGTCTGCGTCAAATGCTGCATCGTCTGCATAGTTTTCAAATGTTATTGGGTATGGCGCTAGTAAAACAATTTCTAGTGCAACTGCAATGCTTACAGCCGCTAGTAGTCCTACACCCCAAGAAATTTTTGTTTTCATTAATCCCACCTCTTTTCCTAAATCACCCGCGTCCACAGACTTAATGCTTTTTTTGGCATTATATGCCTAATATATATTTTCCATTAGTTGTTTTAAAAGCTTTTATTCCTACTC
>CAZXKS010000035.1:0-7829 GCA_964641265.1 uncultured Methanosarcinales archaeon
TTAAAGGCAGGGATTCAAAGCCTTTTTCCGTTATTGCTCCTTCGATTTCTTGGATTAAGGACAATTGTGTTCTTTCTGACAAGGCTAAATCTTGGCTTCTCAAACTTCCTGGTCCTTACACTTTGATTCTTCCTTTGAAAAATCCCAAAGCCGTCTGTGCCCAGACGAATATGGGTCTTAATTCTTTGGGCGTGCGCATTCCTGATCATTGGATTTCTGAGCTTGTTGCCAGTTTTGGCAAGCCCATTATAACAACTTCTGTCAACGTTGCTGGAAAGCCTCCTGCCATCAAGCTTGAACAGTTAGAACTTTTTGCTGTTGAATTTATTATTTATGAAGGTGAAAAGCTTGGCAAGCCTAGCACTGTTGTTGACTTGATTAAGGGTGAGCAGATTATTCGCCATTAAATTTTTAAACCCATCAATGCTTTATAGTCCAAAGAGGTGATGTTCATGAAATATTTGTCAGTTTTATGTCTTATTTTCTTGGTTGCTTGTGCGCAGCAATCCGCCCCAGCTGCTCAACCGCAGTATGCTCCGCCAGCGCAGCAATATGTACCTCCACCTTCAGAGCCGCAAACTCAAAAGGCCGTTGCAGGTCTTGGTGCTTCTCAGTTCACGATTCATCCTTATCTTGTTGGGAATAGGGACGCTGCGAGTGTGAGGCCTGGCACTCCGCTTGTTGGCAAGTTGCTTTTGAATAAAAAGTTGCCGGGCGGCCCTCCAATTACAGGGGACGTGACGATTTTCATTACAGTGGTCTATCCAACTGGTGATTATGAGCTTTTTGGAACCGATGACATTCCAAATATTCTGCCTTCAAACGTTCTTCGTTTTGACCATGGCCCTGACGTGCAAGCCTGGACGAATGATAAGTTTGTAGCGAACGCGGACATTAATACGCAAATCAGGTACATCGTTTTCGTCAAGTATCACAACGATGCTCGGTATTTGCAGCACACTATCAACGTTAGGTGACCCAAAAGCTTTTAAAGCGACTACTGTCTTTTTTCTTTTATAGGTGGTCAAATGTCAACTAAAGTAGCTGGTGCTGGAAGTGTTAAGGAGGGTAGCTTTATCGTCATAGATGGAGTTGCCTGTAAGGTTGCTAGTGCTGAGACTTCAAAGACCGGCAAGCACGGTCATGCAAAGGCGCGTATAGTCGCTATTGGCATTTTGGATAGTAAGAAGCGTGAGATTGTCCTGCCTGCTCATGATAACGTTGAGGTTCCTATTATTGAGAAGAAGTCTGCTCAGGTTTTGAGTGTTTCTGGCAATATGGCTAACATTATGGATGAGGAAACGTATGAGACTTTCGATCTTAAGATTCCTGAGGATCTTAAAGCTAGTGTTGTTCCGAATTGTAAGGTTCTTTACTGGATTATTATGGGTGAGAAGGTTATGAAACAGTTGAAAGGCGGTGCTGAGTAATGGTTAAATTCCCTGAAGCTGATGCAAGAATGTTTAGGAACAAGTTTGTTTGTAGGAGATGCAAGTCTGTTATTCGTTCTCCTTCTCGTAAGATTGCTGAGGGAGCTGTTAAATGTCGCAATTGTGCTGGAAAGAAATTTAAACCTAAGCGTAAGAAGTAGTGCGCATGAGTATTGACGCAATAGCAGCATTGATTTTTGTTGTTCTTCTTGGCATTTTTTTGTGGAAGAAGCGCAGTCAGGTTGAGCTTCAGCGCGCGCTATTTCCTGTTTTGTATGTTGTGATGTATCGTTCTAAGTTTGGGCTTGTTTCGATGGAGCGTCTTGCTAGAAAGTTTCCGCGCTTGCTGAGAGTTCTGGGCTATTTTTCTGTTGTTGTTGGTTTTGTTGGCATGGTTTTTATTTGTGCGCAGTTGATTCTTAATACAGTTGATGTTTTCATCAAACCTGATGCTGTTCCTGGCATTCAGCCTGTTCTTCCTATTGAGGCCAAGGGTGTTTTCTTTGTTCCTTTTCTTTATTGGATTCTTAGTATTTTCTTGCTCGCGCTCGTTCATGAATTTTCTCACGGCGTTCTTGCCCGAGTGCATAATGTTAAAGTGAAAAGCAGCGGTTTTGCCTTTTTGTGCTTGCTTTTGCCGGTTATTCCTGCTGCTTTTGTTGAGCCTGATGAAAAGGTTGTTCAGAAACGGCCTTACAGGCAGCAATTGAGCATTTTTGCCGCTGGTCCTATTTCTAACTTGTTGTTCGCGCTTGCCATGTTTGGCTTGTTCTTTTTGGCTTCTCCTGTTTTGTCTGCTGCTTTTGATGCAAAAGGCATTGAACTTGTCAGCGTTGCCGAGGACGGTCCTGCTTTTGCTGCTGGTTTGCGTGATGGCGATGTTATTGTCAGCTTGAATGGTTTGAGCTTGGCTGCTGTTGAGAATCTTACTGGCGTTTTGAATGCTTCTTCTCCCGGGGATGAATTGTTTGTTCAAACCGTAAATAGTTCTTTGTCAGTCATTCTTGGTTCTAATCCTAAGAACGTTTCTAAAGCTTATCTTGGAGTTCAGGCTCGTCCTCATCTTATTCCAAATTCTGATTTTGTTTCCAAGTACGGTGCTTGGCTTCCTCCTGTGTTTAAATGGTCTGCTGGGCTGATTTTCTGGCTTTTCATGTTGAACATCGGCATTGGCTTGTTTAACCTTTTACCAATCGGTCCTTTGGATGGCGGTAGGATGTTCCAGCTTGTGTGCTTTAAGTTTTTTAAGAAGCCGGCTGCTTTGAAAATTTGGGCGTGGACCAGTATATTTTTCGTCGTGCTTATTTTGGCTAATTTGTTTGCTGGCTTTTTGCGGTGATCATCCCTTAACATTTCCAATAGGGGAAAATTTCACTAGCTTTTTGCTTATTCCCGCCACGTCCATTACGTCAACTACTTCAGAAATTGGTTTGTATGCAAATCCTGCTTCTTCTGCTAGTCCTGAGTAAGAAACCGTTCTAACATAGATGCCTTTTTTCTCCATTGCCTTCTGCAGGTCTTCTCCTTTTACTTCTTTTCTTGCTTTTGTTCTGCTCATTGTTCTTCCTGACCCGTGTGCTGTGCTTCCGAATGTCTCTTCCAAAGCCTTGTCTGTTCCCAGCAGCAAGTAGCTTCCTGTTTCCATACTGCCACCAACAATAACTGGTTGTCCGATCTTTCTGAACATTGGTGCTAATTCAGTCCTGCTTGGTCCGAAGCATCTTGTTGCTCCTTTTCTGTGTACTACTAATTTTTTCATTTTTCCATTAAGTTTGTGCTCTTCGACTTTTGCTATGTTGTGCGCAACGTCATATACCAGGTGCATTTCCATTTCTTCTGGGCTTTTCTGGAATATGTTTTTGAAACATTCTCTTATTCTGTGCATTATGACTTGTCTGTTTGCAAATGCCGCGTTTGCCGCGCATGCCATGGCGTGGTAGTAGTCTTGTCCTTCTTTGCTTGAGAATGGCGCGCATGCTAACTCTCTGTCTGGCACTGTAATGTCGTATTTTGGCATTACTTCTGTGAATATTTTGAGGTAGTCTGTTGCTACTTGGTGTCCGAATCCTCTGCTTCCGCAGTGTACCATTACGCATATTTGGTCTTCGCTCACTATTCCCAATTTTTCTGCTATTTTTTTGTCGAATATTTGTGCTGCTTGTTGTATTTCTAGATAGTGGTTTCCTGATCCTAATGTTCCAAGTTGATTAATCCCTCGACTTATAGCCTTGTCTGATACTTTGCTTTGCTCTGCGTGTTCTATGCACCCATAGTCTTCCATTCTTTCTAAGTCTTCATCCCAACCGTAACCATTCTCAATACACCATTTTGCGCCGTTTTGCATGATTTTTTTGAGTTCTTGTGGTGTTAGTTTTACAAATCCTTTGCAGCCTACGCCTGCTGGTACTTGTTGGAATAGCATGTCTACTAGCATTCTTAGTTTTGGCTGGACTTCTTTTAGTGTCAGATTTGTTGTTATTAGTCTCATCCCGCAATTTATGTCAAATCCTATACCGCCTGGCGAAATTACTCCATTGTTCGGATCAAACGCCGCCACTCCTCCTATTGGGAACCCGTACCCCGAGTGCGCGTCTGGCATGCATAGTGCGTGGTTTTGTATGCCTGGCAAACACGCCACATTAGTCAGTTGATCATAAACAGTAAGATCCATTTCTTTTATCAGTTTCTCGCTGGCGTATATTCTTGCTGGTACTTTCATTCCTTTTTTGTACGTTACTGGTATGTCCCAGATGACGTCTCCTTTTCTTTCAAATTTGGGAATTGGTATTTCGTTCATATGTCTAGCACCACAGTTGTTGTCCACACTTCATCTTTTTTCTCAACCAGGTAGTAATGCATTGTGACTGCTTTTACGTCTTGGTGTAATTCTTGTTTTTCCGGTTGTATTTTATCGCCTCTTATTGTTGCGTGCACTTCCATTTTTTTCTCGTCTACTTTTACTTCAATGTCGTGGAACACCATTGCGTCGGCATCTTTAATGTAAACAATTTCTTCTAAAAACTCGAAAAGCAATTTTTCAACGTCTTTTTCTTTCTTTTTTATTTCTTTTGCAATTGCAGGCTTCACAGTTTTTGGGTTTGCCAGGCTTTCGATTACTGCTTGCGCTGCGCTCTGGAACAATTCAGTCAAATCCTTCCCAGTTGCCTGGAATGCAACATCCGCTATGGCGATGTCTTCAACAAATTTGAATGGCATATTAGAAATTGCGCCGTGTATGATATATAAACTTTACCTGATTAGCTTATTGACGACCTCAACAATTTTTGCATGTATCTCGTCAATGGTCATTAATCTGTCTTTATCCATGCAGCTGATTAGTGTAAAGTTTTGTGGAAATAGTTTTGTCATTTCTAGATATACTTGTTCTGCGTGTTTGAGATGATTGAGGTCTTTTTCGTGCAAGTCTTTCTTTGCTCCTCCTATGTACGCCCTGCTTTCTTTGTGCTCTACTAGTTTTTGTGCTATTTCTGCCGGGATGTGTAGTATTATGTTGAGGTCTGGCTTTGGTATTCCCAGTATATTGTACTCTATGTCTTCATTCCATTGGAAATATGCGTGTCGTTTACTCGCATCATCTATCTTTCCGCCTTGGTGTCCCATGTTTGATGCGACGTATCTGTTTGATACGACTGTTTTTCCTTCAGCAAGAGCTTGTCTTATCTTGAAACTGGCTTCGAATCTGTCCAGCGCATAGAATAATGATGCAGCTCTTGAATTTACTTGAGTTCCGTATCCTCCATTCAGATATTTTTCTACAAAATAGCATGATGGTTGCCCGTATTGTGGGAAATCAAAAACAGCTACAGGTTTGTCTTTTGATTTTAGATATTCTACCAGTTTTGCTGTTTGCGTGGCTTTGCCTGTGCCGTCTGTTCCTTCTATTACTATGAAAACCCCTTTCATATTGAGCCGAGAAGTGCTTTTCCTTTTATGTTTTTCTAGTATTTGCCCAATAGGTCTGCTACTGCTGCTCCTATTGCTGCTGGGAAGCTTACTGCTACTACCAGTTTTAGAATATTGTATGTTGTTGTTGCAAATATTGTCAGTCCGTATAATGATAGGAGCAGGTATGATGTGAATAGTGCTATGAAGTAGTATGTGATTATTCTTTTTGCCCAGAATTGTCCGAACGTTCTTTGTTTTCTTTGTCCATATGGTACTCTTGCGTATCCTACAAAGTATATTTCTGCTGTTAGTATCAGCCATGTTGCAATTGTTATCATGGCCAGGTCAAAGTTTGTAAGTGCTAATCCAACGTCCAATAAGAGTCCTTTTAGCACGAATGTGAATCCGAAGAATAATGCTCCAAAGAATGATGCTATGACGTGTCGCATGTCAAAGTGTCCTGGTATTTTTTCTACGAGTCTTTCTCTGAGCACTTGCACGTCTTTGGCTATCTGTTCTATTTTTGACATTTTAGTAGAATTCTACTTCTGGTAGTTCTTCTTTTTTCTCAGTTTTTTCTGGCGTGGTTGGCGCGCTGTCGAACATGCTCATTAGGTTGCCAACTGCTGGGCTCGGGCTGTCGAATATGTTTGGCCGTGCTGCTGGTTTTTCTGCAGGCGCTTCGTTTGTGTAAACTTCGTGCCCGCTTACCAGCCCCATCAGCAATTTTATCGCTTTGCGTATTTCGTCTTTAGAATCTGTTTTGGTGTCAATTGTTATCTTCATCTCTTTTTCATCAATGTTGTCTCTATGTAACTTTAAATACTTTTTCCTAAAACAGCCACATTATCATCAGCGTTAGTACTATCATGCTTCCAAAGTCTGCTATTGCTGTTGCGATTGGTATTAAATAATTGTCTGGGTCATGTCTTTTTCTGTATACGTAAAATCCTCCTATTACGCTGACCAAGAATAGTATGCATACTAGGAATATTGTTGTCATTATTGTTATGAACATGATTTTTTGTAGTATTATCGCATCATAAGCAAAGCCTTTCATCATGGCAATAATATACGAAAGTACGGAAATGTAGATTGCTGCTAGCACGCCAATTCCTAGTATGATGAAGAACAGGTGGTGTATTTTTTGTTCTTTCCACCATTTTTTTTCGTGTACTTCTTTTTTGTACAGCATTGTTGTGAATCTTGCTGAGACTATGGCGCCAAAGTCTCCTATCATGTCGTTTAGTCCTGGCAGTAATATTAATATCGGCATGAGTAGTGCCAGTTTGGTCCTTAATGCCTCTAGTCCGATTCCTCCGAATGTTGAGATTACTGATGCGATTATTAGTATTCCTGCGCTTTCGTGTACAATTTTCCAAATGTGTCTTTCTATCATACGAGTATCACCGCGAGGTATAGTGATGCTATCATTATGATGTCTCCTATTGTTGTTACGTACGGTCCCATTACGTCGTTTGGGTCAAAGCCGTGTTTGTGTAGCCAGAACACCGCTGTTGTTGTTAGTGGCAGCATGAATATTGTTGATATGAATGCAGAAATGATTGCGATTGGTATTATTGCCGGGTTTGTAACGCCGAATATTAGTTTGGTCGCAATAAATGCCACTATGCCTAGTGCTGCCCCGTCCAGCATTGCTAGCGAGAATGATGCTATTGAGTTGTCCCTGATTATTTTGCTGTGTTTGACTTTTGGATTAAGCTTGTGTAGTTGCAGTGCTACTGTTAGTCTTGCTGCCATTGTTCCTGAGACGTCTCCTCTCATGGCCAGCAGGCCCGGTAAAAGAATGAACAGTCCTGGCTGCGCTATTATTTTGTCGATAAATAGCGTCAATCCTAGTCCTGCTAGTACTCCTCCTGTTACTGATACAAATTCTGCAAAGAGTATTTCCCCTACTTCGTGATTTGGACGCATTCTACCTCTTTTTTGTCTTTTAGTGCTTGGCTGATTTATAAATGTTACAACCCGAGCAATAGCTTTACTCTATCTCCGGTTCCTGTAAAGTATATGCCGTGTCTATTGGCTAAGGTGTTGTATGCTCTTTCCATCGCTTCTCTTTCATTGAATGCTTTGTTCCAAATTTTTTGTGCAACGTCGTCCATTAAAAATGGTATTCCTTTTGCCCCATATTGGTGGAATCCAGGGGTTCTCGTGTCATATCGTGCTGCTGTTTTAGGAGTTATGTGCAAATCATCAAGCGCAGCATCTCCCGTTACTTTCTCTAGAAGGTTTCCTATTTCTTGCGTCACTCTTGCTGCAAACGCTTCTGTTTCGTCCCAGCTTCCTACGTATATTGTGAAGTCTTTTCCTGTTTGTCCGGCAGCTTTTCCGTATTTGTAGCCGTATTTGCAGTTTGTTAGAAGCCAGTTGTTGACTAGTTCGTGATTTTCCGGCCGTACTGCTAGGTGTATTTTCCATCCCTCGCGGAATTTTAAGTAGTCGCCGCTTATGTCTTTTATCATTCCCTCTTTT
>CAZXKS010000036.1:0-7730 GCA_964641265.1 uncultured Methanosarcinales archaeon
AGAAACCTTTTTAAACCCCTTCCTTACATCTTCATTCTATGGCCCGTTTACGTAAATTCTGTTGCTACAGGAACTTGAAGAGAGCTTACACTAGATTTTCTAAGTACAAGAAGCTTTGTTTTATTAGAGCGCGCCCTGCTAATAGGATTTCTAGGTACACTGGTGGCACTCAGGGAGTTCTTCCTATTAACATTCATTTGGTTGCAAAGTCTAGCTTGCAGATTCGTGATGCTGCTTTGGAGAGCGCAAGGGTGACTTCCAACAGGACTTTGGAGGGTGCTTTGGGCAAAACTGGTTATTTCTTCCAGATGCGTGTTTTTCCTCATCACATTTTGAGGGAAAACCCGTTGGCTTCTGGTGCTGGTGCTGACCGTTTGTCTACTGGTATGGCGCACAATTATGGCAAGCCTATCGGCATTGCTGCTCAGATTAAGAAGGGCCAGCCCATTTTTACTGTTAAGACAACAAAGGAACACGTTGATCTTGCAAGGCGTGCTATGAAGCGGGCGGCTTACAAACTTCCGTGCTCTTGTTCTGTTGTTGTGGAAGAGCCTGGAAAAAAGGTGGCGAAGAAAATAGCCACTAAGAAAGCAGTTGTTGCTGCGTGATTTTGTGTTTTTAAGCCTGCCTCAAACTTTAAATATTTGTTGTGTTCTGTTCTTTTAATGGGGAACATTCTTGTTACAGGGATTCCTAGTGTCGGGAAGAAGGAGTTGTCTGATATTGCTGTTCAGGATTCTATGCAGGTTTATGGAAAGCCTGTTTCGTTTTATTCGCAAAGCGATGTAATGCTTGATATTGCCAAGCGCTTGTGGAATACTGCGAGTCTCTCGCAGCTTGATTATTCTCTTCAGCAGTCGTTGCGCGAACTCGCGATTACTGAATTGTCTCATTCGTTGAAGCGTGGAAATGCAAATATTTTGGTGAACATGCCTGTTACTGTTCGCACTCATGGAGTTCCTAACGTCAATTGCTCTTCCCGTCATGTTAGCGCATTGCACTCCGCACGTCCTTTTGACTATGTAGTTACTGTTATTGATAACCCGAATAATGTCACACAACGAAGGAATGGGCGCGAGAGTGTTGATGAGATTCTTGACTGGACTGCTTACGAGGTTGACTTCTCACGTGTTTATGCTGATATGATACGCGTTCCTCATATTACGATTCCGCGTCAGCATTCTGAGCGCACTTTGACTATTTTGCTTAATGATGAAAACCCGCCTATTTGTTATCTTGCCGGTCCTATAACTAGTTTGAAGGAGCGCGAGGGTGATTCTCGAAAGCAAATAAAGGAGAAGAAGGCTGCGAAGCAGGCAATGTCTGGTTTCCGTGAGGATTTGAAGAATTATTGCATTGTTGTCGCGCCTATGGAATTGGCTGATACAGGCACTACTCGGAAGGAAGTTGAGAATACTGTGTTTCGTGATTTGCACTGGTTTGTTCGTCAGGCTCATTTTACTCTGGCGTATTTTCCAGGGGAGTATCCGAGCACTGGGACTTTTGAAGAGATGCGCCAGACTTCGCGCGTTGGAAAGCGCTCAATTCTTGTTCATCCTGGCCAGAACAGGGAGGTGTTTGGTTTCAGGCCAAACTTGCACTACCACGACGCAAAGAAGTTCTTTAGAGCCGTGCGCTCTGGAAAAGTGCCTTTGCTTGAGGGTCTTATGAGAGACGGCACTCCGAGGTATTCTGGATTTAACACGCGTAAGTAAGCGTAAATTCTAATCTATTTGAGATAGAGTTCTGTTAGCTTTTCTGTCAGATATTCAAACGCTTCTTCTGGTGTGTCGCAGATTTTGAAGAGCTCTTTGTCTTTTTCGTCAATCGTGCCCCACTTGGCTAGTGCATCAAAGTTGATAACGCTGTTCCAGTATTCCGAGCCATAAAGCACGATCGGCATTGTTTTCTTGGGCTTGCCGGTTTGGATTAGTGTTAGCACTCCAGTAAGTTCGTCAAGCGTTCCGAAACCTCCTGGGAATGCTATAAGTGCTTTTGCCAGGTAGACCATCCAGAATTTGCGCATGAAGAAGTAGTGGAATTGTATTGTTAGTTCTCGTGTGACGTATTGATTTGGTTTTTGTTCAAACGGAAGTGTTATGTTGAGGCCGACTGATTTGCCTCCTGCTTTGCTCGCGCCTTTGTTGGCCGCTCCCATGATGCCTTCCCCGCCGCCTGTCGCGACAAGGAATTGCCGCTTTCCTTCGCCAAGTTTTTTCGACCACTCTGTTATCATGTATGCAAGTTTTTCTGCATCTGCATAATATTTTGCCAATTTTGGGAGTTTTCGCGCGCTTCCCCAGAAGACTATGATGTTGTGGATGTCGTGTTTTCTGAATCGCGCGGCTGGCTCTAAATACTCAGCCACGATTCTCAATAAACGTGCGTCAGGGCTTGCTAGAAATTCAGGGTTTTTCCACGCTTCTTTTGGACTGAAATGGCCTGGTGCTTGCTTTTCTTCAAAATGTTCGCTCTTTTTTGGCATTGCGCTGGAAAACAGATGGTGTTATTTAAAGATATTGAATAACAAGTTTATGAACAAGATTGTGAAACTTTTATCGTATCAAGCTTAGATTTGATATTGCAATTTCTGATAAAAATGAAAAAAAAGCATTGCTGAAAAAGTTTGCTTCACTTTATCCATTTCATCCTTTTGCAATGCGTTTCACACTTCTGGTACAACCATGCATACAATGCTCCGGCCAGATACGCGAAAATCATCACTTCTATTAATCCACGAACAAACATGCCGAATGTGATTGCCGGAACTTTCGCTATCATTGTCAAGTCTATGCCGTGGAACCAGTCGCTGAAGAATCGAATTGTTTGTATGGGCCATAGTCCGACCATGACGGCGCAGATAACATATACTATGCCTGATGTTATGCTTAGCGCAAATCCTGTTGGGTGCACATAATGACTTTTCATGAAATCACCTCTTTCTCAAAAATCAGCGCCTTCTCCAATTAAATATTGCGCATGTATTGCCGTACTTAATTGAGCTTGACGAATGTTAAGTAAGTTATATATACTGCTATTATCTGCTACAATTTATGAAAAAATTGTTGCTCTTTTTGTTACTGGTGCTGGTCGCCTGTGCGCAGGCGCCACAAAAGGAGGTTAAGTTTGAGAATTTGGACCCTCATCGTGTTAGCGAGCTTCTTGAAAAGAAGGATGAGATGGGTTTGTTTGTTTTGAATGTTCACACGCCTTATGAGGGCAAGCTGGACAAAACTGATGCGATTATTGAGGATTGGGAAAATGTTGCAGCCCACACAGACCAGTTGCCTAAGGATAAAAGCACTCCAATTCTTGTTTATTGCAGAACTGGCAGGATGAGTTCGTCAGCTGTTGACCAGTTGAAAGCCCTAGGTTACACAAATCTGTACCATTTGAATGGCGGGATGAAGGCATGGGACGCTGCCGGGTTTCCAGTTATTGATAAGGCGTGGAAGTAATTTACAAGAAGTCTATGTTTATCGCTGTCGCGTCTGCAGTCGGGTATTCTTCCACTATTGCCGGAACAAATCCGAGCTGTTTTATTTTTTTGGCGTTTTGCAAGACTATTTTTTCCGGCAACAGCAACCTAAGTTTTGACTCGTCCATTGTGCCACCCATGCTTTCTTTCAGCTTGCTTAATATTCTCATTGCCTCGACTTTGTCGGCAGTGTTTATCCGCGCCTTATAGTCAAAGCCCGGCGCAAGTTTCGGAAGGTATGCGCATCCCCGGATAAGCGTTCCTTCTTCAGTTATCCTGTCTCCCTGCAGCGCAATGTTTTTCGCCCTTCGCAGCAAACGTTGCTGCATTTGCACGCAATCCTTGAGTTTTGCAGTGCAGAAATGCGCAGGAATTCCTTTGCTTTTTGCGTATTTGAGCATTTCCAGCGCTGTTTTTGCGCTTCCCGCCACACCATAGCTTACAGAGTCTCTCGTATTGAATTTCATCTCGTCCAGCTTGTAATGTGCTGCTTGCGTGTCAGAGCGTTCGAGTTCGTTTAGGTTGAGAAAGTCCACTTTGCCTGGAAGATAGTCTATGAGCTTTCTTGTTTTTTCTTCGTATCCGGGTATTGCCGGGATTTCCACTCCTATATCCCAATCGTATTTTCTTGCAAGCCCTATTCTATTCCACAAACTGTCATCATCAAGATTCGGGTGGAATCGTATTTCGTCAAGCCCTGCGGCATACAGTTTTTGAAGGCGCTCTTCAGTGACCAGTTTCAGTGGTGTATACAAATGGATGTGGAATTTTTTGCCGAATTTTCCCTTGAGTATTTTAATGTAAGTGCAGCACCTGTCCACCTGCACAAGCGGATCGCCGCCTGTTATTCCGGCTCCTTCAGCTTCTGTCAGTTCAGCCTCGTTCAATAATTCCACAGGATTTTTGGAGTCCGCTACCTGCCATTCGTTTGCGAAAACAACGTCATTCCCGAATTTTTGCTCACTAATTGGGCAGTAAAAGCATCGTTGCGCGCAAAAGCCCGTGATGAAGAGGACTAGCTTTTTGCCTTCAACACACAGTTCGCATCCTTTCGGAAGCTTTCCAGTGCTGTAGGAATGCCACTTGGTTCTTTGGATTGCGTGCATGACTTCCCTGTGCTGGCTTGGCTTTAAATGTTTTTAGGAAAACCGTTACGTTTTTATAGCCATAACTTTACAATGGCTGTAATGGTAAGCACTAAACATATTGGGCTTGGAATTATGGTTGCGGCAGTTATCCTTTTCATTATTGGCTATTCCTACGTCCGTTCTGCCGAGCAGGCGCTTTTGTCAGGTCATAAGCTTGGTCCGCAGGGAGAATGCATTCATCCTGAAGGCGCAGTTTGCCCTTATGAACAGTTGAACCGGTTGGCAGTGCCGAAGTACATAGGCTTGTTTTTTGATATTGTATTTTTTGCTTTTGGGCTTTTTTTGTTCCTTAAAAAGTCCCCGGAGGAGAAGGCACTCCGTAAGGCTTGGAAGGCTGCAAAGCAGCTTGGTGGCGATGAGGCGAAAGCGTTTGATCTTATCACGCAGTCGAATGGCATGATTTTCCAGAATGAGCTTGTAGAGAAGATGGGTCTTTCTAAAGTTAAGATAACCCGTATTCTGGACAAGCTTGAAGCCAGGGGCCTTCTTGAGCGCAGGCGCCGTGGCATGACTAATGTGATAATTCTGAAGTGAAACTGGTTTCACCAGTAGTGCTATAAGGTGTTTCAGCTTTTGTTCTGAACAGTCCTTGCTTGTGCAGGGGAGGTTTACCATATTCAATCGGCTGAAAAAGAAGAAATCTGAAAAGAAAAATGAAACAACGCATTCATCACACGGCGGCGGGTGCTGCCATTAGGAGGTAACTATGAACTGGAAAATAATTATCGGAATCATGCTGGTTGTTGGGTCAGCAGGAGTTTGGTTTGCCTATATGAACAACATAAAACAATCCGCCACGGGTATGGCAAGCCTTCAGAGCAATGAAATCACTATTTACAAGTCTCCTAGTTGCGGTTGCTGCGGAGGGTATGTCCAGTACCTTAAAGACGCTGACTTTACCGTGAACGTGGTGGAAAAAGCGAATCTTGACCCGGTCAAGAAAGAACAGGGCATTCCTGACGATATGCTCAGCTGCCACACCGCTGTTATCGGCAATTACTTTATCGAAGGTCACGTCCCAATAGAAGCGGTCAAAAAACTGCTTGCTGAAAAACCTGATATCGATGGAATCGCCTTGCCGGGAATGCCTGCTGGATCGCCGGGCATGCATGGAGCCAAGAGTGGACAATGGACCGTCTATGCTATCAAGAATGGAGAATCCACTGTATTCTTGAAGGTGTAAGATGAAAAAGCAGTACGTGGTCGGCATCGGAATTGCACTTCTAGCAATGCTTGTGCTTTCGTTCGGAGGTATCACGGGATTGTTTTTTACACCAGATGAAATTCAGGATACTCCACATAACGAAGATGAAAACAGCATGCATGGTCATCAGGAACTTCTGACGACATTCGGACCTGGTCTTGGGCCTGCGGTTCATCAGCTAAGCTTGCTGCAGTTTGATCGGGTTAAAGACATCGCGCGAAGCCCCGATGATATACCGCCGCGCATCGTTCGAAAAACTTCGGAGCTCGTTCAGATCTCCCTGAATGCCAAGGAAGTTGTAAGCGATGTTGCTCCAAATATCACCTATTTATACTGGACTTTTAACGAAACAGTTCCAGGACCGTTTTTGAGAGTACGAGAAGGGGATACTGTTGAAATAACGCTGGCCAACGATCCCTCAAGCGGGCACGATCACTCAATCGATTTGCACGCCGTGAACGGTCCCGGAGGCGGTGCTTCTGTCACGCAAGTTGCACCGGGTGAGAGCAAGACGTTCAGATTCAAAGCATTAAATCCTGGATTGTATGTATATCATTGCGCCACTCCAAATGTCCCTACCCACATGGCTAATGGGATGTATGGTTTGATTTTGGTAGAGCCAGCAGATAGCTTGTCTGATGTCGATAAAGAATTCTACGTCATGCAGGGAGAGTTGTACACGAAAGGCGAACTCGGAGAAAATGGATACCAGCCATTTAGCGGGCAAAAGATGCTAGACGAAAATCCCGAATACATAATCTTCAACGGGAGAGTTAAAGCGCTTGCTGACCACCCTTTGAATGCAAGTGTCGGTGAACGCATAAGACTCTACATAGGCAACGGAGGGGTTGCCCTCGCATCAAACTTCCACGCCATCGGCGAAATCTTCGACACGGTGTACCCTGAAGGTTCAACAAAGTCCGAGGAAAATGTGCAAACAACCCTCATTCCCGCAGGCGGAGTAGCCATCACCGAGTTCAAACTCGATGTACCTGGCACATATCCCCTCGTTGACCATGCCTTGGCACGATTGGACAGAGGCGCCTGGGGATTGCTCAAAGTCACCGGAAAAGACAATCCTGAAATATTCTCGGGTCAGATTGTTCAAAATGATGGACATGGAGGTTGAGAACTATGAAAAACAAAATGCTATTGCCGGTGATTGGCATCATCGCCACTTTGGCGCTTGCTCTCGGCGTATCTGCTTTGATGAGCGCAAATGGTGCAGTAGAAAAAACAATGGACATGCAGGGTTCGATGATGAATATGATGGTTTCGATGGATAAGATGATGGAACATTGTGAGAAGATTATGGGCAGCGGAATGATGAGCACGGTAAAACCTGACGGTATGTCTGAGGATGAGCACGCAAGCCATCATCAATAATTTTTTATTTTAAAATGGTTCTGTTCTTGTTATTTAAATTGGTATTACAGCAAGATTTTTAAAAAGCAGAATCTTTTTGTTGTTTAAAGAGGTGATTTGTATGGCATTAGAGCCTAAAACGTTGGGATGGATTCAGTTGATTGGTGCTTTGTTGGCGGGATGGTTTGGCTGGCAGGGGCAGCGTTGGGACTCTGTTGTTCTGGCAGTGGTATTCTTGATTATGGCGTACCATCATTTGACTGAGAGAAGATGAAACAGAATTTAGGAAAACTGGACCGTATTTTCAGGTTTGTGCTGGCCATTTGGTGGCTCGGGCCTTTTGCGCCACAGTTCATGGCGCCTTGGGCTAACTTGCTTGTAGTCATTGTTGGCTGGATTGCGCTTGCAGAGAGTTTTCTCGGCTGGTGCATGCTGCACGACTGGATTAAGATTAATAACAGAAACCAGTAAGAGGTGAAAATATGGCAGAATTGAACAAGAATAAGTTAGGTTTGACGCTTGGAATTTTTGGTGC
>CAZXKS010000037.1:0-3695 GCA_964641265.1 uncultured Methanosarcinales archaeon
GCTATGATGCGTGGTTTGGGACCACGTCGTCCCGGTTCAAATCCGGGCAGCCCCACTTTCTGTATATCGCAGGGTTGGAGCGTAGCGGAAACCCTGCTTGAATGGTTTTTATCAAATTTTTCTCAAAAATTTGCCGTGGCAGCCCCATTCTTCATCACCCGCTCACATGCATTAACAAAATCCAAATACTCATCAATCCGGTGTGGATCCTGAAATGTATAATCTGGATAACCATTTTTTCTAAATCGTGTACCTTTAGACGTGGGCACGCAATAAATAGCTCTCGGAACTTCATACGCAGAATCACAA
This sequence comes from uncultured Methanosarcinales archaeon, assembly GCA_964641265.1. Taxonomy (GTDB): domain Archaea; phylum Nanobdellota; class Nanobdellia; order Woesearchaeales; family ARS49; genus CABMGU01. Next base: position 310 of record CAZXKS010000037.1, read on the forward strand.
ATTCGTAGCATTTCGAGATCGCTAAGCATTTTTCTGCGAATAATATGCCGGTATATCTTTTCCAATTTTGATATGATATCAATTCTTGGAGTGTTTTTTTCAGGAACCCAGACATTATGGAGTGCCTTTTCATAATTCTCCAGTTCAGCCTTCCCTCCTTTGCTCAGTAATTCAAATATTTCGTTTTTGATAAGTGTGAATACGCGTGGTTCGTGGCCGTCTAAAATGTAATAGTCGATTCTCCCGTATAATAGGGAAGATGCGTCCTGTAATGTTTCTGTGATTTCTTTGTTTTCGTGCGCAGCTATGAGTTTTATCTTTCTATCGGGTCTTTTGCTTAGATGTCCGTACTCTATCCAGTCGTTTCCACAGCGCGATGACGCCCATTGGGGTATAATAGAATTTTCGACGTCGGTTTGGTTCGATACCAGTTTTGCTTCGTAGATTTCATCACGAAAAATATAATCAGCAGTGGCGAATTTGCGTCCGTTGGGAATTTCTTTTATGCGTTCTTCCAATCGAGGTGATCTTTCAACGCCAGGCGGCGTCGGCACATTAAGGCGGGCAGGAAAGAATAATCGTGGTTGGTAAATTATGATCTTCTCTGGATGCGTGTATGCTAGCCAGGCCCCAACAAGCTGTTCAAAAGCCAATCCTGCCGCACAAGCAACCGGGTCACGACGATCCATAGAAATATCTCATGTTCTGCTTTTTAATATTCGCATCGGAGAATTTTCCGTAAAGTTTTCGGCTTAGACCGTAAAGTTTCCGGATTTTAGAGGCCTCTCTTTATAAAGAAAATAAGTTATCGTCTGGAAAAAAAAGTTAATTATCCGCATCCAAATAAGCAAATCTTGTAATTCGTGGGAACAATTCTTCCTTGTGGTCGCTTAAGTATTGTCCAACTTCTGTTTTGCCTTTTTGTGTGAATATTGGCACGTATTGGTCGTTTTCAGAGCCAAGTGTCCAAACAACATCATCAATTCTGAAGTGTTTTGGAAGCAACGGGTTTGGAGTTGGCAGCAATGCTATTGTTTCTAGTTCTCCTATTTGTTCCATGACTTGCATTCCTTTTAGAATTAGGTTGAATTTTCCGTCTACGCGCGGTTTTGCTTCGTAAACTACTGCTGCCCAGTGTGTTGCGTCTCCAGCGCTAAGTTGTGCAATTATTTGTATTAATTCTGTCACTCACTACACCCCAATAGTGACGGCGCAATATGGGCATATTTAAGCCTTACCTTTTTTATACTAGTTGTCTTGCCTAATCGTATGAAACTCCGCCAAAAGCCTGATGATTTCATTGTTGAAGAAATTCCTTCTAAAGAGTGGAAGAAATCCGGCAAATTTCCTGTTTACAAGGTCTCTAAGGTTGGCATGACTACTTTTGCTGCTGAAAAAGTGTTAGCCACTCATTGTAATGTTCCTTTTAAGAAGATTGGTTTTGCAGGATTAAAAGACACCCACGCAAGAGCTTCTCAATTCTTCTCTGCCGAAACAGATAATCCTGATTGTGGTGTTTTCAAGGAGCCGCATGTTAATTCTGAGCTTGTTGGCTTTCTTGATGAGCAGTTAAGAACTGGTGATTTGAAGGGAAACAAGTTCGTTATTGTTGTCAGGGATTTGTATGATGACCAGGTTGAAAAGGCCAAGCGGAATCTCGCGCAAGTATTGGAGGGTGTTCCGAATTATTTTGATAGTCAAAGATTTGGCAGTTTGAGGGGAGTGAAAGGCTTTATTGCAAAGGATGTTCTCAGGGGGAAGTATGAGCAGGCCGTGCAGAAGATTGTTACTGCTACTACTCGTCATCAGAAGGCGAAGATTCGTGGTGTGAGAAAATTCATCAAGGCTAATTGGGGTGAGTGGTCGTTATGCCTTGATGAGGTCAAAAAGGCCGGTCTTGAGCGTACTGTTGAGGGCACTGTTGTTCGGCATCTTGTTGATTTTCCCGGCGATTTCAAGGGAGCGTTTGAGCGCACGTTTAAGGGTATTAGGGAGATTTTCTTTTCAGCTTATCAGTCTTTTATCTGGAACGAGTGCGTTAAAAGAGTAGTCAGGCCGAATAGCAAGGAAGTTTTGAGTGTTGATTATGAAGCCGGCAAATTGGTTTTTCCGAGAAAGTGGAATCCTGATGCCGAACTTAAAACTTTTCCTCTGGTTGCTTCTGACATTAAAGCTCCTGCTGACCAAATGAAAATTATTGGTGATGTTATGAAGATGGAAGGTATGCAGTTGTCTGAATTTCTGTCAGAGCAGCACGTGTTTGTTGCTAGGGAGAGGAATTTACTGCTCAAGCCTGAAGGGTTAGTGCTCTCCGAAGCAGAAGATGATGAATTGAACGAGCATAAGAAGAAGATGAAAATTGAATTTACGCTCTCGAAGGGCAGTTATGCCACGATTATTTTGAAGGCGTTGTTTGAGCAATAAGCTCACAACCCTTCAATCTCTTCTACTTTGCGGAAGCCTTTTGATTTCAGCTTGGCTTCTATCGATCTGGCTTGAGAATCAAATGCCGTGTCAAGTTCTTGTTTGAACTGTTCGATTTTTGCTTTGTATCCGTTTTGGAGGAATTCGCGGTACCACAGTATGAGCAATTCTTTTTGGTCTATATTGATTTCTTGTCTGAAAATTTGTCCAATGTTTTCTCTTGGTAGGTATTGTGGGAAGGTAAGCATGTTTTGGTACTCTGGGATTATGGCAACAAGTCCCATGCCTGCCAGTTCAATGTGTGAAAATGATCTGAACACATCTTCCAATGTTCCTTTATACGATGCGCGGATGATTGCTTCTTTGATTTCTGGTATTTTTCTTATCAACTGGGCCATGTAAGCTTCGTATTGTGCTAGCACTGGATGTTTTGTTCTTCTTAATTCACTTGCTGCCTTTTCAATAAAGCGTTCGTGTATTTCCGCAGTTCCGCATCCTTGGCTGCCTTGAAAGAATCTGTTGTATTCTCGTAATTCTTGACCTTTATAATGTAGGATAAAATATGGGTGGCCATCTTCGTCTATGTGAACCTGATCTTTTATGCGGGTGCTGTATGATATTGGTTTTTCTATTGAGCGCCTGGCTATAAGCAATTCTCCATTTTGGGTGCCTGCCGCAACAATTGTATGCGAGTCATCTGCGCTGCATTGATATTGCTTGTTTCTGAGGTCTTCTGTTAGCAACTCTTCCAGTTGTACTTCTTGCAGTTGGGCTACCACAAAAAATTAGAAGGCCTGCTCTTTAATAAACTCTTTTGACAGAATTATTCCTAAAGGAATATTGTAAGTTAAGCAGTGCTTGCCAAAATTTGGCATAGTTTTATAAATCAAATATTTTCAATTCTTCGTATGCCAAAAAAAGAAGAGTCTACTCAGGGTATTACTGTTAAGAAGGATGAAGAC
>CAZXKS010000037.1:3795-7633 GCA_964641265.1 uncultured Methanosarcinales archaeon
TATGCCAAAAAAAGAAGAGTCTACTCAGGGTATTACTGTTAAGAAGGATGAAGACATCTCTGAATGGTATACTCAAGTAATCCAAAAAGCGGAGTTGGCAGACTATAGTCCTGTTTCTGGTTGTATGATTTACAGGCCTAGGGTTTATGCTATTTGGGAGAAACTGCAGGCTTTTTTTGATGGTGAAATAAAAAAGCTTGGCGTGAAAAATTCTTATTTTCCGTTGTTGATTCCTGAATCTTTGTTGACGAAGGAAGCAGAGCATGTTGAGGGTTTTGCTCCAGAAGTAGCCTGGGTTACTCATGGCGGGCATTCGAAACTGGCAGAGCGTCTTGCCATCCGTCCAACTTCAGAAACAATCATGTACGATTCTTATTCGAAATGGGTAAGGAGTTATCGTGATCTGCCTTTGAAATTAAACCAGTGGAATAGTGTTGTTCGTTGGGAGTTCAAGCATCCTGTTCCGTTCTTAAGAGGCAGGGAATTTCTCTGGCAGGAGGGCCATACTGTTTTTGCTGATAAAAAAGAGGCGGAGAAAGAAGTTCTGGATATTCTTGAACTTTATAGGTGTGTTTTTGAAGAATTGTTAGCAGTTCCTGTCATTAAAGGTAAAAAAAGCGATAATGAGAAGTTTGCCGGCGCAGATTACACGACGTCTGTTGAGACTTTGGCGCCGAGCGGAAAAGCCGTGCAAGCTGCTACTAGTCATCATTTAGGGCAAAGGTTTGCTAAGAGTTTCAATATTTCTTTCTTGAACGAAAATGGTGAGAAAGCTTTGCCTTATCAGAACAGTTGGGGTTTTTCAACACGTTCAATAGGCGCGATGGTTTTGTTCCACGGTGATGATAAGGGCGCGGTCATTCCTCCAAAGGTTGCTCCTTTGCATGTTGTTATTGTGCCTATTATGTTTGAAGATACGAAGGAGAAAGTTATCGCCAAGGCGCACGAGGTTGGCAAGCATTTGGAGAAAACTGGAATTATCGTGTATGTTGATGCTCGTGATGGTTATACTCCTGGTTGGAAGTTTAATGAGTGGGAGCTTAAGGGCGCGTGTATTAGGGTCGAAATCGGTCCTAAGGATTTGGAGAAATCTCAGGCTGTTGTTGTTAGAAGGGATTCTGGCAAAAAGGAAATTGTTAAATTGTCAGATTTGCCTTCTTTCATTCCAAAAGAGTTGGATAACATGCAGGCTTCTTTGTTCAAGAAGGCTAAGAAATTTTTGGATGATAATTCTGTTCATGCTAAGACTTGGCAGGATTTGGAGAAAGCAGAGAAAAAGCTGGTTTTTGCGCCGTGGTGTTGTACTGCTGAGTGTGCAGACCATATCAAGTCATTGACTGAAGGTGTTAAGTGTTTGAATTTGCCTTTTGACCAGCCCAAGCCTTTCGCTAAGTGTATTAAGTGCGATAGGCCTGCCATGCACGTTGCAATTTTTGCGAAGACTTACTGAGCTGCTGCTTCCTTTATTTCTTCCCAGTATGCTTCTCTTAGTTTTGGGTCTATTTCTTTTGCCAATACGTCGTATTTTGCTCTTTGTTCTTCTTCGCTAAGCCCTCTTAATTCTTGAACTATTTCTCTGGCTATCGACCTTGTGTTTGGCTTTCCTACTGTTACAACCATTCCTTCTCTTGCTCCTTTTGTTTTTGGGAACAATCTTTGTGCTTTTTCCACTATTGCGTCGATTGTTGCATCGTCGTGCATTGGGTCGTGGTGGAACAGGTGCAGTTCTCTCACTCCTGCGAGTTTTGCTATTTTTGCTCCTTCTTCGTACGTGCTGTGCCCCCATTTTTGTTTTTGCGGGTATTCTTCTGGGGTGTATTGGCCGTCGTAAACAAGCAAGTCTGCTCCTGCAGCAAGTTTTGCCAGTTTCCAGTCTGGCACTGCATAATGTTCTGTGTCTGTTGCATAAACTATTGTTCCTTCAGGGTTTTCTATTCTGTATGCTGTGACTCCGCTGGAATGGTTGAGTCTTGCACAAGTGATTTTTACCTTGTCGCTTAGTTCCATTGTTTCCCATTCTTTTAGCGTGTGGAAGTTCATTTTTGCCTGGAATCTTGCGTCTTCCGGGAAGTTTGGCGGTGCTTGTTGTTTTTCGACAATTTCTTCTATTGATCTGCCGAGTCTTTCTTCTCCGTGCAAATTCAATTGGTTTCCAGGTATGTATGCTGGCACAAAGAATGGCAAGCCTTGTATGTGGTCCCAGTGGTAGTGGCTGAGGAAAATGTGCGCTTTTCCTTTTCCCTTGCCGAACTCTCTTCTCATCAGTTCGTTGCCAAGCTTTCTTATTCCTGTTCCCGCGTCTAATATTATAATGTTGTTTCCTGCTTCTACCAGTGCACAGCTTGTATTGCCGCCATATCTTATTGTTTCTTCTCCTGGTGTTGGTATTGATCCTCTTACTCCATAGTATGTTAGTTTCATTTTATTTCCTCCTTGCCGTTCTCCATAAGTGGAGCGCGGCAAAATAAGCGGGATATGTGAGCCAGTCCAGGTCGAAGGCGAATGCCATGCCTCCGAGTACCGGGTGGCCGAGCAAGGCTAGGGCTAGTGGGATGATGAAGTCGTCCAGAACATTCACCAGTAGTGCATAGATTGCAAATCCTGGTGCATATTCGCTCACCATTGTCCAAATGCCATCGTGTCTCATCACAAAACATTTACTAGACGGCAAGGCACAAGAAACCTGTGGCTGGAATTTGCCGCAAAGCCGTAAAACACAGTTATTTCATTAGGGAAATGCGCAATTCATGAAGCAAAAGTGGTAATTTATCCCGTTTTTTAGAAAAGATTTATAAATGAATTAGGTTTAAGGGCAAAATTGAGTAGTTTGTTTTATATACTTCAGAGTCATAAGTGTTTTTATGAGGTTTGTTCAGACTGTTAAGGCAGAGAAGCAGGTGCAGTTGGATGCTTACGATAGAAAGATTCTTTTTGCGCTTGCGCAGAACTGTCGTACTCCCGCAACCAAGATTGCCAAGCAGGTTGGCCTTAGTCGTGATGCTATCCGTTATAGGATTTCTCGTTTGGAAAGCTCTGGTGTTATCCAGGGTTATAGGACCATTATTGATGTGAAGAAGTTTGGTTATGTTGTTGTTCACCTTTTGTTGCAACTGAACCAGCCTACTTCTGATGCTGAGCAGAAGCTTGTGGAAACTTTCAAGGGTTATCCTTTTTGTCGTGCCGTTATAAAGTTTAATGGCAAGTACGACTTTGATCTCGCGCTTGTGGCTAAAGACATAACAGATCTCGATAATATTGTGACCCAAATTATTACTGATTGTGGCAATTACTTGCAGCATTATGAGCTTATGTTTATCACAAAACCTTTTGCCGGAAAGACTTTTCCTGATAATTTTATCAAGGCTCCAAAGCAGCAAATTCCGCAAGCTGTTGAATCCTTTGTTCCCGACGATATTGACCTCAAGCTTTTAGGCATTATTGCCGATCATGCTGAGCTGCCTTTGTTTCATATCGGCCAGAAACTTGGTTTGAGCGCTGATGCTGTGAAGTATCGTTTGAGAAAGCTTATGGCTTCAAGGATTATTTTGGGTTTCGTGCCTGTTATTAATTATGACGTGATTGGCTACAACGTATATGCTATTCTGCTTAACATTGCTGGCCTGACTCCTAAGCGTGAAGCAACTTTAGCCCAATTTCTTGCTACTAATAAGGATGTTTTGTGGGCGGTTAAGACTATCGGGAGATACAATCTTTTATTATACATTTGCACTACCGAGCCTGACGACCTAATGAAAACAACAGCTGCCTTGAGGAGTTATTTCACAGAGGCAGTTCGTGATTTTGAGACTTTGATTAATTATGAAGAGTATAAGTATAC
>CAZXKS010000038.1:0-7558 GCA_964641265.1 uncultured Methanosarcinales archaeon
CAAGTAATCCGGCCGCGGGGATTCCTGCAGGGCGTCTTTGACGCCTTGCATTTTTTTCTTCATACAGGCCGCGGTGATTTTTTTTCGAGCAAAGCGAGAAAAAGTGCTCGGTGACGAAGTCAGCGACATTTTTAATTTTCTAGAATTGAGATTAATTGCTGTTGTCTTTCTGCTGGTACGTGATTGAGGGCTTCCCTGCCATAACTTCTCAGGACTTCTTGAGCCGTGTTTCTTTTGCTAGCGTCTTTTAGTGCAGTCATCAACACACTTACTGTTAAATTGTTTGGGCCAAATGCTTTGAATAGCTCGCTGGAAGCCTGAGCGCTGGTGTCCCTTAATGATTTGCCTAACGCCTGTACGGTTGCTTCTGTTGGCCCGAAATGCAGGAGTATTTTGCTTGCAGGTTCTCTTCTTTTGCTCGAGCCTAGCTCTCCGACTAATTGTTTTACCACGAGGTCCAGTGGTCCCCAGTTTTTTATGACGTCGCTCGCTGAATCAGCTCCAGGGGTGTTGAGCGTGTCAATCATTGCATAGATTGTCATGTCGGTCGCTCCATAGCTGATCAGTATTTGGCTTGCTATGTCTCTTAGTTCTGGTCGCTTGAGTTCTTCTTTCAGTCTTCTTACTGGGAGCCTTTCTGGCCCGTAAGCAGCGAGTACTTCTTTTGCGCCTTCACGCCTTTCAGGTTTTGCCAATGCTTCAACTAGTCGTCCGACGATCAACTCATGTATTTGGTAGCCCTTTAGGACTTCGCAAGCGGCATTCCTGAGTGTTGGGTCTGCCAATTTCTTAATTAATGAATCGATTGTTATCTTGGACGCGCCGTAAGAGTGCAGTATTTCTTGAGCTTTTTGTTTGTGTGGTCCGGCTAATGCTTGGATGAGATATTTGACTGTGAGCTTGCTTGCCCCGTAGCGCATGAACTGTTCGGATTCTTGTTCCAGATTCTGTATTAATTTTTCCAGTCTTGTTTCAAATTCGTCCATCAATTGTTTGGCAGAGTCCAATTGCCGTTCGGTTATGGCCCATTCCAAAGTGTTCACTGACTTGTTGGTTGGTCCTATTTCTCGTAATAAGTTCTTGACTTCTTCTCGGCCTGTGTGCAATTGTCGGATTAATGGGTCAGCAGCGTCTGCTCCATAGCTTTGTAGTATGTTTAGTGCTATTGTTCCTGCGGATTTATCGCCGAGTGCTTTGACTAGGAATTGAACAGTGCGAGGGCCTGGTCCGTATTCCTTAAGCAATCTGACTGCCACATCTCTTGAAGTCCAGTCGCGGAGCGCTATTACAAGAGGTTTTACTGTTTCAAAATCAGGTCCTAATGAGCGAAGTAATTGATATGCTGTTTCTCGCACGTCTGGGTCCGTGAGTGCACCTACTAGTGGTTTTGCAGCAAACAGCCCGTATCCTTTCAACAATTCTACTGCAATTTCAGGATGTTCCAGGGATGGAAACGCGCCTACTATGTATCGTGCAGCTTCATGGCCTGCGTCTCTGAGTATTTTTTGTGCTTGTTCAGGATGTTCGTCAATATTTCCAACAGCGTATCTTACTAGTTCATCTAATCGAGTCCAATGTCTTGGTAAATCCTGTGGTGTCTGGTATTTTTCAAATGCCGCTATTGTTGCTTCATCTACACTCATAGCATTGGGTTTCTTACAAGTATTATAAAAGAGTTATCATTTTGCAATGACAAAAAACTCCATCACCGATATCTTTTTATTCTTCCAATTTTCCCCGTAACTTTATGAGAAAGTGGGTTTTGATTCTATTGTTGTTGGCTTCTTGTGTCGCCCAGCCTTACGTTCAGCCGGGAATTCCGAATAAAACTGAGGAAAAGATTGTCGAGAAAGTTCTTGTTCAGTGTTGGGACGGCACTACTGCAGAGTTTGTCGAGCAGTGTCCTCTAAAGCCTGTTGAGGAAGCAAAAACTCCTGCTAAAGTTGTTGTCGAGTCAGCGCCTGAGACTATTCCTATTGCTAAGAAGATGTTGGCTGAGGCAAAAAGTAAGTTTACCAGCTTTGCTTACTTGTTGGACGACCGCATGATCATTGTTTACGATAATAAAATTCGTCATTTGTTTTTGAAGATGTCTCAATTGGAGGATCGTACTCCGATTACTGATATTTTTATGGATTTGTCCACGAGGGAAGCTGTTGCGTATTGTAATGTTGAGCGTGAAGGCAAGGATATTTTGCAGGATTCTTTTGATTGGGAAAGGAGCAGGTGTAAGGATTACATAGACAAACCGATTTCTGTTCCTTTTGATAAATGGCTGCCTAAGGGTCCTTTGGAATATTTGGAGGACTTCTCTGCTTTGGAGCCGATTCTCGTCGAGAATAACGTTCAAACAATCAGCATTGGTGGCAATCAGAAGACCATTCAGCCTTCTTTGCATTATATGATTAATGGCAGGCGCGTGGTCTTAAGAATTGACCGCAGATATCAGGTTCCGTTGAAGATAGAGCGCGAGGGAGATACGTCTATTGATTTTAGGGACGCTTATTTTGACGTTATGGTTTTGTCTGGTAAGCAGCAGAAGATCGACCAGTCTTGGGTTGAATACCAGTCGGTGTCTGAGTATTGGAAGGCTCTCGGGGATTAATACTCCTTTATGTGTGCTTCCTGCCAGCTGTATTCTGGCTGGTTAAGTAGGTCTCCGAAGAATACGATTGCCCAACGAGCTATGCCTGGTCTTACTTGTGTTTCTCCTTTTTGTATGGCGTCGTGCCATGATGGTTTGATGACTGTTTTGTCAAGTATTTCGCCAATTGCTCTTCCTGGGAAGAGTATTGCTTGTTGGTCTTGGTGTACAATTTCTGTTAGGTTTTCTTGTGTGCCTATTCTGAGTCCTGGCGCGCTTTCTGCGATTGCTAGAGTCAGCGCTCCTCTGTCGTAATGGCCTTTTGCGATGGTGCCGTCTTTGCCTACGTGGTCGTATTTGATGAAGCGCAGATAGAAGCGTGGAATTCTGATTCCATCAGACGTCATGAACTCTTGTTTGATTCCTGGGTGCTGTTCTTCCAATGTGTCAAGGATATATCCTAGTGTTTCTTTGGCAGCGCTGTAAATAATTCTTGCTTGTGCGACAAATGCGTCCACAACTGGGTTTGTGCCTAGTAAGTGTGGAAAGAATTCTTCAAAGTATTCGTTGTAGTGTACGTATTCTTTGTTGTCATCCCTTACATCGGCCGCTTTTTGTTTTTTTGCGTAGCCTACAATGCTTCCTCTGTCTCCTGGGAATGCTTTAGCTGTGAATCTTTCTTTGACTTCCTGCTGGAGTGCTATGAAGTCAAGGAAGGTATCTGCAGCTTTGTCAAGTTGTTGTCGTGTTAATGGAAATGGTATAGGGCTAAAGCCGTTCCCTTGTAAATCTCTGACAATGTTTTCTAGTGTTATTCCCATTATCTCCCCTTTTAGTGTTGCGCTGTAGCCGATAGCGGCTTTATATAGTTTTCGACAGTTAAATTTATATACTGCACAATAGGAATATTAACTATGGTTAACCGTCTTTTGCAGCCTCAGGAGATTGAAGTTTTTTACGTGCTTCCAGCTATTAGAAGGGAGCTCGCTATTGCCATGAAGGCCAACGGCAAGTCTCAGAAGGATATTGCAAGGCTTTTGGCTGTTACAGAGCCTGCTGTGAGCCAATATATGAGCTCTAAGCGTGCTTCTATGCTGCAGTTTAGCGATAAGGTGAAGTCTGCTGTTAAGGCATCAGCTGGTCGCATTACTAGCGAAACTGCTTTGACGCGTGAAATGCAGAGTTTATTGCATTTAATTCGTGAGGAGCGTGTTGTATGCCAGGTGCACGAGTCTTTGGGCGGTGCGCCAAAGGGGTGTAATGTTTGTTTTGAAAGCGCTGAACTGATTCAGATTAAGTCTTAGGGGGAGTTATGAGATTGGAAATTAAGGACCTACACGCATCAATCGATGGCAAGCAAGTCTTGAATGGGGTTTCTTTAGTTGTTAATCCTGGCGAGGTTCATGCTTTGATGGGTCCTAATGGGAGCGGTAAGAGTACTTTGTCTTATGTTCTTGCCGGTCATCCGAAATACAAGGTTGAAAAGGGGGATATCTTGGTTGATGGCAGCTCTATTCTAAGCCTGCCTCCATATGAGCGTGCGAAGCTCGGTCTCTTCTTGGCGTTTCAGCATCCTTTAGAAGTTCAGGGTCTTAGCTTGTCTAAGTTTTTGTTTACTTTGGCAAAGATGAAGAACGGCAAGCTCTCTATTATTGATTTTAGGAAGCAGTTGGATGCTAATCTTTCTTTGTTGGGCATTGATTCTTCTTTCATCGAGCGTGACGTTAATGTTGGTTTTTCTGGCGGTGAGAAAAAGCGTGCGGAAGTTTTGCAGTTGTTGACGCTTAAGCCCAAATTGGCTGTTCTTGATGAGATGGATTCTGGGTTGGATGTTGACAGTCTTCAATTGCTTTCAAAAGCGGTAAATGCATTAAGAGGTCCTGATTTCGGAGTTCTTGTCATTACTCATTATCAGCGTTTGTTGAATTATCTAACGCCTGATTTTGTTCATGTTCTTGTTGATGGCAAGATTGTCGCAAGTGGCAATGCTCAATTGGCTCTTGATGTTGAAAAGAAGGGCTATAAGTTGGTGGCAGCATGAGCTTGGTGGTTTTGAACAAGGATTATGAGAAGAAGTATGGTTTTAGGGATCCTGAGACTTATGTTTTTAAGACGGAAAAGGGCTTGTCTGAAGGCGTTGTCAGGCAAATCTCTGAAATAAAGGGCGAGCCTCAGTGGATGCTTGATTTGCGCTTGAAAGCTTTGAAAATCTTTTTGGCCAAGCCGATGCCTGAGTGGGGCGGTAATTTGAAAGATATTGATTTTGATAAGTATACTTATTACTTTAGTCCTGCCGAGAAAACTGCGCATTCTTGGGACGACGTTCCTGCTGATATCAAGAAGACTTTTGACCGTTTGGGTATTCCTGAGGCAGAACAAAAGTTTTTGGGCGGTGTGGGCGCACAATACGAGTCGACGACTGTCTATCACAAACTTAGAGAAGATCTTGCAAAACAAGGCGTTATTTTTACTGATACAGATTCTGCTGTTAAAGAGCATCCTGAGCTTGTTAAAAAATATTTTGCCACTATTGTTCCTGCGGGTGATAACAAGTTTGCTGCTTTGAACACTGCTGTTTGGAGTGGTGGCAGTTTTATTTATATTCCTCCTGGCGTTAAGGTCAAGGTTCCGCTGCAGGCTTATTTCAGGATTAATGCAAAAAATGTCGGCCAGTTTGAGAGGACTTTGATTATCGTCGATAAAGATGCAGAAGTTTCATACATTGAAGGTTGTACTGCGCCCGTCTATTCTACTGACAGTTTGCACGCTGCTGTTGTTGAAGTTATTGCGCTTGAAGGTGCAAAAGTGAGATACACAACTATTCAAAACTGGAGTAGCAATGTTTACAATCTTGTCACAAAGCGTGCTATGGCGCATAAGGATGCGACTGTCGAGTGGATTGATGGCAATATGGGCAGTAAACTGACTATGAAATACCCTTGTGTTATTTTGAAAGGCGAGGGTGCAAAGGCTGATATTTTGAGCGTTGCGTATGCGGGCAAGGGCCAACATCAGGATGCTGGTGGCAAGGCGATACATTTGGCATCAAATACAAGTTCTAGAATTATTTCGAAGTCTGTTAGCAAGGATGGTGGCAGGACAAGTTATCGTGGCCTGTTAAGAGTTGTGAAAGGCGCAAAGAATGTAACTAGTTCTGTCAAGTGTGATGCTTTGTTGCTTGACAAATTTTCGCGTTCTGATACTTATCCGACGATGAAAATAGAAGAGCCAAGTGCAACGATTGCGCACGAGGCTACTGTTGGAAAGATTGGTGATGAGCAATTATTCTATCTTATGTCTCGCGGTCTTTCAGAAAGTGAAGCATTGGCCATGATCGTGCTTGGTTTTATTGCAGAGTTTACAAAAGAATTGCCTATGGAGTATGCTGTTGAGCTTAACAAGCTTATTCAATTGGAAATGGAGGGCAGCGTGGGATGATGGAATTAATTATTCCTGCCGGCGAGAAAAGGCAATTGGTATTGGTTCATGGTTTTGCCGAGAATGCCGAGCGTATTATTCGTCTGGCTGGTGAGGGTGCTGAGGTTCATGTGGACGAGATTTTCATGGCTGGCAATGTCCAAAGCAAGCTTACAATTATTCACGATGCCATGCGTACAATCTCAAGGATTGCCGCGCGTGGTGTTGTTGGCAGGGCTCAGAATGTTTTGTCGCATGCAAAAATTGTTATTCCAAAGCATGCTCAGTTGAGTGATAGTTTTGTTTCTCAGCATTTCTTGTTGCTTGATGAGAGCGCGCAGGCAGAGGCTATTCCTTCTTTGGAAATTGAGGCTGACGAGGTTAAGGCTGCTCATGCTGCAACAATTAGTCCGCTTGATCCTGAGAAAATCTTTTACTTGACAAGCAGGGGTGTTTCAGATGCAGAAGCTAAAAAGCTGATCATTCAGGGTTTTTTGAAGTTGCCGAAGGGTTATGAGGGTTTACTAGACAAATGGTAGGCATAACAATATTGGACGCTGTACGCGTGCGCAAGGACTTTCCGTTCTTTGCGCGTGGAATGGTTTACTTAGACAGCGCTGCAACTACGCATAAGCCGATTATTGTGTTGGAAGCAATGCGTAAATTTTACGAAATTTCCAATGCGAACGTGCATCGTGGCGTGCATTCTCTTGCTGAGGAAGCAACGCAGGCGTACGAAGGTGCCAGGAAGAAGATTGCAGGGTTTATTGGTGGAGTGCCAAGGGAAGTTGTGTTTGTAAGGAACGCGACAGAGGCTATTAATTTGGTTGCACAGAGCTGGGGCGCTGCTAATATTCAGAAGGGCGATGTTATTTTGCTGACAGAGATGGAGCATCATAGCAATATTGTTCCATGGCAGATGTTAGCTAAGAAAACCGGGGCAAAGATTTCGTATATTCCTATTAATGAGCATGGTGAGCTTGACTGGAATTCTGCAGTGCATGCTTTGAAGCAAAAACCGAAAATTCTGGCGTTTACGCACATTAGCAACGTGCTTGGGACTATTAATCCTGCTAGAGAGCTTATTGCTGAAGCTCATAAGAATGGTGTTCTCGTACTTTTGGATGCTTCTCAGAGCGTGCCGCACATGCCAGTTAATGTGAAAGAGCTTGATTGTGATTTCATGGTCTTCTCAGGTCATAAGATGCTTGCGCCGTTTGGAATTGGCGTCTTGTACGGCAAGCGTGAACTTCTTGAGAAGATGGAACCAATCTTTGGCGGCGGCGACATGATTAAGGAAGTGACATTTGAAGGTTCAACATGGAATGATGTGCCGTGGAAGTTTGAGGCTGGAACTCCGAATGTTGCCGGCGCTGTTGGTCTTGGCGCAGCGGTTGATTACTTGAAATCATTAAGTATGGAGAATGTTTGGAATCACGAGCAGGAACTGGTAAGATATGCTTATGAAAAGATGAAGAATGACAAACATATTAGAATTTACGGTCCTGCAAAGCGCGGTGGCGTTATCAGCTTTAATCTTGGCGACATGCACGCGCA
>CAZXKS010000039.1:0-6986 GCA_964641265.1 uncultured Methanosarcinales archaeon
AATTGGGAGTGCAATGGTAATAGGTGGATGCTTGTTACGTTTAAGGTTCTTGGTGCTGCTACTGGTGCTGTTCCGCAGCTTGCTAATGTTGACCAGTTTGTGATTAACCAGAACATTGCTCCTTTTGATGTTGTTTCTACGCTTGGCGAGAAGGATAATTTTAATGAGGTTGTTGTTAACCGTTATGATGCGCGTTATCGCGAGTCTAAGGGGCTTGTTGTTTTGGCTCACGTGTTTGACTTTAACAGTCGTGCAGATGTGGACAAAACCATTAATACTTTGTGGAAGGATATTGTCATTAATGGCTTTAAGGTTCACATGGGTCATAATGTGGCAGTCTTCCTGGACGAGAGTGACCACAGGGACGCAGTCTGGACGAGTGGCAGGCAGTTGATTTTCATTGAGACTTTCTGGGCTGAGAGTGCGAACAAAGAGATTATTGAGGCGTACTTGGCAAAGTATCCTTCGGACCTTCCAAAACTAACATGAAATGGTTTGTCTTCAGCGTTTTTTGTCTTTTTTTTCTAGTTGGGTGTGCTGAAGAGTTTCCTCCTGCGCCTTCAACTCCTGGTGCTGGTACTGCTGTTGGGCGCGCGCTTGGTGGCTTGCCTATTACTGCCACTTTGCCTTCTTGGGCAGTGCCGATTAAGAATACTGATATTTCTCCTGTTACTGTTAGAGCTGGCGATACTCTGGTAGTTACTATCGAAAAGCCTTCTGGTTTGAAGAAAAAGTTTTTGGCCTATTCTGTCGTGTATGCTTATAACAAAAAGTACGGTTTTTGGGAGAAGGCTTTTGCGGATACTTATGCGAGCGGCAAGATTACTAAGGATTGGGCTGAGAACAAGGCTGTTTTCAAGATTCCCATTACCACAGAACGTTTTACTACTGGTCCTAATTATGTTGTGACTTATTGGTGTGTTGATACTGAAACTCGTGATTCTCAAGGCTATAAGATTTGGGATTGTAATGGGAAGAAGTGGGGTTTGGGCGCGTTTGAGCTGACGACTGCTCCTGCAGTCGTTGCTGCGAATTATACAAAAGTAAACGTTACCAAGGTTGATACTCCTGATCCTGTGCTGAATGGAAGCCAACTGAATTATACGATTGTTGTTACTAATTCTGGTACTGCAACTGCTTCGAATGTTGTTGTTACTGAGAGTTATCCTTCTGGTGTGTCGTTTATTTCTTCTACGCCTTCGCCTAGCTCTGGCAATAATGTTTTCAGTCTTGGAAATATTTTGCCCAACACGATGTCTTTGGTTAGTATTAGAGTTAACGTTGGTGGTTCTGTTGCTAATGGCACTGTTTTGAACAACTCGATAAATATTACTTATACAAATGCGAGCGGAAGCCAGTTGATAAGAACCAGTCAGCCGACTACTGTCATAACACTCGCGCCTTCTGCGCCGCCTACAGTGCCTGTTGCCAACTTTACCACTATTACTCTGACCAAGTTTGATGCGCCTGATCCTGTTTTGAATGGTTCGCAGTTAAATTATACGATTGTTGTTGGTAATACCGGTACTGTTGCTGCTTCGAACGTTGTCGTCACTGAGAGCTATCCTTCTGGTGTTGTCTTCCATTCGTCTTCTCCTGTTCCGAGCAGCGGAAATAATGTGTTTAGCTTTGGAAATCTTTTGTCCAATGTTTTGGCAACTATTAACATAATTGTAAACGTGAGTAGCACTCTTGCTAATGGCACTGTTTTGAACAACTCGATAAATGTTACTTATACAAATGCAAGTGGTGCTCAGAGTCTAACAGCCAGTCAGCCGACTGTTGTCTTGGCCGCCGTGCCGATTGTCACTAATGTTACTAACGTAACTATTGTTCCGGTTTGTGGAAATGGAATTAATGAATCAGGCGAGCAGTGTGGAGAGCCTAGCTTTGCAGCTTGTGGCGCTGGTAAATTGTGCCAGAATTGCATTTGTGTGGTAAATCCTTGTGGTAATGGTGTGTTTGATACTGGTGAGCAGTGCGGAGAGCCGAGTTCGCCTGGAAGTCCGATTATTGTGTCGTGTCCTTCCTCTATATCAAGTCCGCAGGTTTGTGCTAACTGCAGATGTATTGGTCTTTCTTCTGTTCTGGGCTTTGCTGTTTGCGGCGATGGTGTGGTCAATGCTTATGCTGGCGAGGTGTGCGGAGAGCCTGGCTTGCCTGGTTGTGGTCAGGGTAAATTGTGCCAGAATTGCAGGTGTATAGTTTATGGTCCTGATACTACCAACCCAACTATTTCTAATATTCGGCCTTCAGGAGTTTCGTTTAACTTTAATGCTTCTGTAAGAATGTCAGCAGATGTTGCTGATAATATTGCTGTTGGGCCTGTTCAGGCGAGCACAACTCTTCCGGATAGCAGTGTTATAAGGTTGAACATGAACGCTTTGGGTAATGGAACTTTTGAGTCAAATTTCGCTTACACGAGCCTTGGTGGCCAGTATAGTTTTGTTATTATTGCGAATGATACAAGCAATAATTCTGTTATGAGTTCTGCAAATACTTTCAATATCACAAGGCAGTACGTCTGGACTTCTCAGGGCTCTTGCACTCCGCCAGCCTGCCCGTCAACATCTTGCAGCTTTGGATTCACTACTTCTGGCTCTCTTTGCTCTGCTTCGCAGGAGAATTCTTCTTGCACTCAATCTGTCACAATTGGGACTATTACTGGTTATGCCGCATACACTTGTTTGCCTGTTCCTTCTGGAATTTCTCTTAGCGGTCCCGAAGTTGTGTATAACTATAATTATCAGCTGCAGAGGCCGATTACAGGTCTTGCTTACAGTACAGACGTTGTTGACGGTGGAAAATCGCATAGCTCTCAGGTTATTTTAATTTTCATTGCCGCGTTTAGTATTCTTTTGATTACATTGTTGAATTTTATCCATCGCGATGATTAGTATTACCGAGCAGTAGAGAAATCTTTATATAGCTGTAATATTCTGAACAATTCATGAGCGAATACTTTTGGGGTGCGTTTTTCATTGTAGCTATTATTGCTGGCAGTATTGCCGGCGCTGGAACTATCATGAAGGCAATGGAAGGCAGGAAGGAGTGCAAGGTTAACAGCGACTGCCAGGCTAACAATTATTGCGGCAGTGATTTCAAGTGTCATGCTTTTCCTGTTATTGAGAACACGATTGTGAAGAATGATTGGACTACTCCGGCAGCAATTCTTGGTTTGGCTATTGTTTTGGCTGCTTTTGTTTTGAGAAGGAAGCACGAAGCGCCTAAACAGTTTTATTGATAAGATGCCAGATCTTTTTGTTTTATGATTGTTCTGTCTGTGTGCGAGCCTTCAAATAGTGGTATTCCGTAAACGCCGTCATAGCCTGGCTTCCATTGTACTTTGCTGGATTGCGCTATGGCGTTCGCTATTTTTTGGTCTACGTGTTTTGCTATATCTTCTGCTTTTGCTGATAATACTGCCAGTTCATTACCTAAAGCGTTTACTAGTTTGAAGTATTGTTCCCAGACTTTTTTGCTGGCAATGGGTGAGCCGATGACGTGTGATATGATTTCTGAAAGAGGTATTAAGTTCCTGTAAGGTTTTTTGTTGACCGGAGTTTCCCTGTCTGCTAATTCCTCAACCCTGCTCGCCACTCCTACTGTAACTTGTTTTTTGCAGCCCGGGCATATTTTTTTCATTGCCAGGCTTTCTTTTGGTGACAAACAAGTTCCGCAGGCTCTGTGCCCGTCGAAGTGGTACTTGCCTTCTTCTGGAAAAAATTCGATTGTTTCTGCGATGTTGTTTTCTCTGATTGCTTTGATAAGTTCTGAATAGCTCAGTTGTTTCATTTCAAACACTGTTGCTTCTCTGCCTATTCTCCACGGATATGCTGAATGTGAGTCTGAGCTGCTGATTAGTGCTATGTTGTCGAGTTGTGATAGTCTCCAGTTCATTCCAGGGTCTGAGCTCAGTCCTGTTTCTATAGCATGTATGTTTTTTGTCTGATCTAGAAAGCATTCTTGCAGAGAATTGAATCCTGACATGCTCCCAAAGACTGAAAACCAGGGTGTCCATACGTGTGCGGGGATTATTTCGATATCTGGACTTATTTTCTTCAAGCTTTCAACAAATTCCGGGCAGGGTATTTTGAATATTGGTCTGCCGTCGTAGTCTAGTCTTCCTTTGCTGCCCAGATATTCTACTATTTGGTCAGCGACTTCAAAGTTTGGTGCCAAAACTACAACATGTACTCTTCTTCCTTTGCCGTCTTGAGAGTAGATGAGCGAAATTTCTGTTTGCAGCACGAATGGGTATCCAGTCTTTGTGTACAATATTCCTTTTCCATCATCTTTTAGTTCGCTTTTGAGTTCTGGCAGCCATTTTGGGTGTTGGAAGTCTCCTGTTCCAAGCAATGATAGTCCTTTCAGTTTTGCATATTTTTCCAGGTTTTGTAGTGTGATAGCTTTTGAACAGGCTCTCGAGTATCTGCTGTGCAGGTGTAGGTCTGCTATAACATTCATAACTTGCCCGTCGTAAGATACCTTTTTATACTTTTATGTGGCATAGAATAGTATGAAGTTGGATAAGTTTCATAAGACTGTTAAGCAGCAGGTTGTTTTTCATGTAGCCAGTTCTGTCGCAAAAATCTTTTATTTCGCCGGTCTTACCGCTCTTATTCCTTTGATTCCGTTGTTGTTGTCGCCTTCGCAGTTGGTTGAAGCCAAGTATGCTTTTGGGTTTGCTATTGGTTTGATTTTTGTTGGCTTTTTGCTGGTTTACTGGTTTTCTCATTCGAACAAGCTTGCCTTGCGTTCTTTGGGCTTGATGACTTTGATTCCAGGCTTGTTGGCAGTTCTTTTTTCGTACATGGGTCCTCGCCGCCAAGCTAATCTTTTGCGCTCGTTTGGAGAAGCTTCACCTTTTTTGGAAGAGTGGATCAGAACTTATGTGCCTAAGGCTTGGCTTCTCGCCGGAATTTATATTATCATTGGCGTTATTCTTATTTGGCTTTCTGAGAGAGTAAGGAAGTAATTTCTTTGCGCAATTTGTCTATGCCTGTTCCTTCTTTTGCGCTTATTTCTATTGCGCCTTTGAACTTTCCTCCTATGTCTACCATGTTCGCAACGAGTATTATTGGTTGGGTAAACGTTTGTTTGATTTCTGCCAGCAGGTTTCTTTGTTCAAGTATTGGATACCCGCACATCTCGGTTGGGTCTATTATGAATATTATTATCGTGGCAAGGTGTTTTAGCGCGAGTATTGCTTGTTTTTCTATTGGGTTTCTCTTATCGAATGGTCTGTCCAATAGGCCAGGCGTGTCTACGTATTGGTTTTCTTCTGCGTCATAGCCCAGATTCAATCGTAGTGTTGTGAATGGGTATGGTGCTGTTTCTGGCTTGCTGCCTGTCAGCACTGCCAATAAAGTGCTTTTGCCTACGTTTGGCGCGCCTGCTATTACTATCGTGTTTACTTTTGTTTTTAGTGATGGATATCCTTTCATCGTTTTCCTGCATTGTTCCAGGTAAGCCAAGTTGTCTTTGATTTGTTTCATTACTGAACTTGCCCTGCCTGAGAATGCTATTCTTAGCTTGTTGAAGTGCGGCAGTCTTGTTGTCAGCGAGACTTCTTTTGTGTACTTGTGCAATAGTCCTGTTATTTGTTTTTTTGCCCAGTTTACTGCGCCAAGGCTTTGTTTTAGCAGGCCATAATCTAGTGTTGCTTTGACTAGTTCTTGGTAGAATGGTGCTAGTTGGTCGAATGATGGGAAGCTTTTTCCTATTGCGTCAAGGTTATTGATCAAGGATTTGCCGACTGTTTCCAGCCTTGCCATTTCTATGCGTTTGCTTCTTGTAACCCTGTTGGGGCTTGTTGTTTCCGTTCTTGCCTCTGCTGCTCTCGCTACTCCGTTCTTGAAAGCCATATCTAGGTATTTCTGGTAGTCTTCTACTTTGCCGAGGCCTTGAAGGTTCATAACAGTTTTTTCGAGAATGAGCTTTTTAAATGTTTAGAATTATTCGGCAATAGTTTCTAATTCTTTCTGTCTTCGCAATCCCCACAACCCTCTCCTTTTAAGCTCTTTTTCCATGGCTTGGCAGGCAGGGCGTTCAAACATGGTATCTCCGCATTTATTGCAAACGAGTGCCGGGTAGACCCCTATGCGCTGTCCTAAATAGTCGTAAGGGACTTTTTTCTTCACGTAGCTTCCTTCACATTCCGTACACTTTATTCTTTTTTCCATTTTCTTGGATGTCCCGAATGCACCGTTATTATTTTATATCTTCCGTCTGATAATCGCCTGTATACGATGGTGAAGTATTTATATATTGTTATGAAATGGCCATTCTGCCTGAATTTTGGGCCGCGCGATAGAGCCTCTGCAATTTCTGCGTCAGAGATTCCATCTTCGTGGGCTTCGATCCATGCGTGCTTCGAAAAAGTGAATTCTGGCATATCGTGTAATGGCCTGCACGCCCGCGTGAGCGAGCACCTGCAGGCGTGCAGGCCATTTTTAGTTAGGTAGAACTTCTTAAAGTGCGCATCGGTGGTTTTTCCGGAAAGTTTACGGGTTGGACCGGAAAGTTTACGGATTTTGGTGCGATGCGCTTTTTAAGGACTAGAATCTTATCGTAGCGTGACGCTTATTTATTCAAAACGCTATTATTTTTTATAATAACCGCATTTTGGCTTGAATAACATGGAAGAAGTATGGTACGACAAGGATGAGGATATATTGAATATCGAGTTGAAGAAGGCAGATTATTGGAAAAGTGTTGAGTTGCCAGATGGCATAGTTATTGACATCGCAAAGGACGGTTCCATAATGGGAATAGAAATCTTTCGCGCAAGTAAAATTTTTTCAGCGCAAGACATTAAGAAAATGCTCGCTCACGCCAAGCCATTGGCTGCGACTTAATCTTTAACAGTCCTTATAACTGCCTTGTTGCTTTTTGCTATTGCGGTGTTTCCTACGAATACGTCGTAGTACGCTATGTAGTCTTTTGCTGCTGATCCGCCTATGTATTCGTCAAACTGGTATCCT
>CAZXKS010000040.1:0-6939 GCA_964641265.1 uncultured Methanosarcinales archaeon
TTTTCATTGTCCTTAACGACGAGCTTCATGGTTCCTGTGCCCTGCTATGTCTGGTTCTGGTTCGCTTACGTGCGGTTTTCTTTCTCGCTCATAGATTTGCAGGAGTGTTTGCAGCATTGCCAGCACGAGTGGTCCTATTATCAGTCCTATGAATCCGAATACAAATAGCCCTCCTAAAATGCCTACTAGTATTAACAGGGGATGCACTCTTGCTCTTCCTGCAACGATTATTGGTTTTAGTATGTTGTCTGCTGTGGATATTATCAGGAGCCCGTAGAAGAACAATCCTACTCCTCTCCAGATTAGTCCTGTTTCGCCTTGTAGGTACCCGCTTATCCCTGTGAAGAAGCTTGCCGGCACCCAGATTACCCATGTTCCGATGAATGGTATGAGCGCGAAGAACGTCATCACGAGCGCCCACCATAGGAAACTTTTTATTCCGAACAACCAGAATCCGAATGCTCCGAGTGTTCCTTGTACTAGTGCTACGATGAAGCTTCCGTAGATTACTGCGTGCGTGACGTCTCCGAATTGTTTTATTATTTCGTCTTGGTGGTGTACTTTTAGTGGTAGGACGTGCGCTGTTCTCTTTAGCAATTCTGGTCCGTCTTTGAGCACGTAGTATGTTGTGAAAAGTACAACCATTAATTGTATTATTAGTTTTGGCAGGGAGAATATTATTTCGCTGAACTTTTTGGTTATGAAGGTCAGGATTTCGTTGAGCCTGCTTATTAGATAATTCTTTATGTCTTCATCGCGCCATAGCTCGTTTATGTTGTTAATGGTATTGCAGAAGAAGGTGTCTTCATAACACCTGCTTTCGATTATTTCTCCGCTTGACAGTTGTTGTTTTGTTGTTAGGTAGAGGTAATGCATTTCTTTTGTCAGGTTGTTCACGAGCAGTACCATTGGGATTGTTATTATTAGCAGAATAATAATTGCTGTTGTGAATGCTGCTATGAACTTGTAGCCTGTTCTTTTTAGCATCCATTTGTAGAGTGGGTGGAATATGAATGCGAGTATTGCTCCGGCAACAATGCTCATTAGGAATGGAAAGATGACTATAATGCTGATTATGGCAACTAATGCTAACATTCCTAAAAAGAAGTATTTGCTTGGCGCTCCCTCTTTTAGCATGTGTTTGTTTGTCGTTTATTTATTTATAAATGCTTCGGAAACTGTTAGAACGTTATTTCTTGCCGCCAATCTTTTTAATCTTGTCTTCTATGTCTCTGACAAGGTCTTGTAGTCCTTTTTGCGTTTTTTTGTTTCCTAGCAATGGTATTATTTTGTCTTTTTGGTAGTAGGCCAGGACTATTAGGATGGCTAGCGCGAGTAGTATGAACGTCCAGCCCATTCCACTGCTTGTTCCTGTTTCTCTTCTTATTGCTTGTCCGATTGGTTGTCCGATCGCTGGCGGTGTTGGTGGTAATTCTGCACGTGGTATTATTGTTGCTGGTTCTTGTCCTGCAGGTATCGGGTATCCTGGTGCTATGCCGTATTGTCGTCCAAAGCTACTTGGTGCTGCTCCTGCCGCTCCTGGCGCTCCGCCTGTCGCAGGGCCGACGCCTGTTATCGGGCAGTTCCATATTTCTGGCTCGTGGCATTTTTCAGAATATTGATCAGCATTCATGACGTTGCAGCAGTGCTCGACGTCTTGTAAGACTCCTCTGTACATTTCTTGGCGTTTTCCGCAGCATGGTAGTGAAGTCTCCGAGCCTCCGCCGCCTCCTCCGCCTTGTCTTGGTGGGCAGTTTGATATTGGAGTGTGATTGCACGTGAAGGGTTGTTGCTGTGGCGCAAATCCGGGAATAAATTCTGGTACGCACGCGTCTGTTGTGCACGGGTTTTGGTCATCGCAGTTGACTGGTGTGAAAACACAACCACTTTCTGGATTGCATGAATCATCAGTGCATGGATCTTGATCGTTGCATTCTACCGGCGTTTCAACGCATTCCCCGACATCATCGTTTCCATTGCCGTCGTTTAGTATTTGATTAAATACGCATTCGACTTCTAGGCACTGGTCACCAAAGCCAGGACAGTCTGCTGCGGTGCAGCATTCTCCTTGTGGCAGCACTCTGAAATTGTCTGTTTTGCAGTCTCCAGGACTGGGGATTGGGGTGGTGCACACCCATGCTTTGTATACGCCTCCTGGATTCGTCGTGTCATCATAGCCTGGCGAGGAATCGCTGGCCTTGATTACAATGGCCGAGAGTTGTAGACATAAAGTAAACTCTCCGGTGCCGCCGGATACTTCAACTGGAGTGGGATCGCCACTGCCAACGCTCGTTCCAAGAGGGGTTCCATCTGGTGCAGTTACATGTACGAAATACATTCCATCATCAAAATTTTGCCCTCTTAGATATACGTCCTCCTTACTTGCATAATTGTTTTGATCAACAACCGTGCAGTCGAAGTTTGTTGTAAAGAGCGCGCCGGATATTTGTGGCGTGAAAACGTTGGGCACACTTTCAATTTGACCAGGTGGACATACTACATCACACGCATCGCCCATCCCATCGCCATCCGTGTCTGTTTGGTCTGGGTTTGGATCGAATGGGCAGTTATCGCAATTGTCTCCAACGCCGTCTCCATCTGCATCGTCTCCAACGCACGTGCCCATTTCGCAATGATCATTTGGCGTGCATTGGTCTTCATCACTGCACGAGTTTGTATCATCATTAGTGTTTGTGCACCCTGTTTGTGGATCGCAGATATCGTCTGTGCATGGGTTGCCATCAGTGCAGTCTGGTGGTGTGCCTGGTACGCATTGGCCAGGATCTTCACTAGCACCTTGGCAAGTTTCAATACCATTGCACGCATTGCCGTCACTGCAGTCTACATCATTAAAACACCCGCCACCGCATGTATCTGTTGGATCAAACGGACAAGGATCACATGCATCGCCTCCATCTTGTTGATCAGTATCTGTTTGATCAGGGTTTGGAACAAACACGCAATTGTCGCACGCATCTCCCACGCCATCGCCATCTGCATCTGCTTGGTCTACATTTGGAGTTAATGGACAGTTGTCTCCACAATCAACTGGTCCTTCTACTATTTGTGGCACGTATGAAACGAGCGCTGTTGGGCCTATGCTTTTGAGACTCCAAAGTGAGAAGGCTACGCCAATTAGCGCGACCATTAATACAATAATCAACACTGCGTTTTCAATTGCTTTTTTGTTCATGTTATGGAATCACAAACCCCATCTCCATCAATATCAGAAGGGCATGTATGTACACACCCGAGTTGATCGTTGGACGTACTAAACGCGGTAGGCTCGATGCATGTATCTATGGTGCAAGAGAGGCCGTCGTTACAAATTGTAGACACGCCTGGTTGGCAGCCAGTTTGTGGATCACAAATCTCTGTTCCATTGCAGATCAGTCCGTCCTCGCAAGCCCCATTATTCGGCGTATGATCGCACATGTCTGTTCCTTCATTGCAAGCATCAATTGTGCAGCTAATGGCATCGTTGCAGTTTGGCGGAGTGCCTGCCTGGCAACTGCCGCTCGAGCATGTTTCTGCACCGTTGCAGAACGACCCATCGGCGCAGTCTGAATCTTGAGTGCAGAAGCATTGGCTTGTGTCAGCGTCCATTGGGGGTTGTATGCAGTTGTTATTTTCTGAATTGCAGAATTCTTGTTCAACTCCAGTACTTCCCACTACGCAAATTCCTGGTGGGTTCTTGCATTGATCCCAAAAGTCGCTCACAGCAGCACAGTCAGCATCTGTTGTGCAGGTAAGTTGTGGATTTATGCAATTGCCGCATGGGTTGCCATTCTGTGTTGGCAGGACTCCTGGAAGACAGTCCTTGCAATTGCAGTCATCTGGATTGGATTCTTCTGGACCAAAGCATTCAACATTTTGTGAAGGGCTTGCACAGATTCTATCGCCACATTCTGCGCTTGTGACGCACGGGTCCAAACAGTATCCATCAATACAATTATTACATAGTGCTGCAGGATTGAAGATTTGCGAGGGAGTGATGCATGGGAACGGACAATCTGTGTTTGTTGTGCATGGTATCTGCTCACAACACCCGTTTGTACAGGTTTGGTCTATTGTGCAATCAGCATTGTTGTCACACGAATCACACTGCGCGCTGACAAAAGTTGGCAGCGAGAGCGTCCATAAGAATGCCAGTATTGTAACAATCACCGCACCTGCTTTTTTCATTCTGACAGTCTCACCTCAGTTCATATTTATAAATATTGCGGTTAATGCCAGCGCTTGAAGAACGCATAATATAATAGTATTGTGAAGGTTAACAGTATTCCGATTGCTAGGCCGACTGATTGGTATGATGGTTTTTGTGCTTCTTGGTATACCATTGCTGGACCTGTCTGGCGTGTAGGCTGTCTTTGGCTTGGCGCTTGGCCGGCAAGCGTTGGTTGTCGTGCAGCTTGTTGTTCCGACTGTTCTCTTGGTGGAATGTTGAAGTATGCAAATGTTGGTGTTTGTCCTATTGCGATTTCTTCTTGTGGTATGGTTGGTGGTGGTATTTGCCTGCACTGTAGGCATTCTGTTAGGTAGTCTCTGTATTGTGGGAGGTCGCAGTACCCTGGACATCTTTTGGCTGCTTGCGGTGTACCTCTTGATTGTCCGCTTCCTCCGCCTCCTGGTGGGCAGGGGTTGCAACTGTCAGTTACTTCGTTGCATCCGCATGGGCACGGATTGACATCTATTGGCAAGCATTCGCCATCATCGCAAACGTCAACTGTACAGAAGAATTCGTCCGCAACGCAATTGTTTGTATTATCTATTGTAAACCCACAGTCTCCTGTATCTGGATTGCAGGCATCATCAGTGCAGGGATTCATGTCATCGCATGCTACTGGTGTGAATACGCATCCTGTTATCGGATCGCAGGTATCTATAGTGCAAAGGTTTTGGTCATCGCAAGTTATGGGCTCGCCTACACACTGGCCATCGTCGCAGAATGGGTTGTTGAAGCAAGCATTGCCACACGTGTTGTCATTATCCGGCGTGAACACGCACCCAATCATTGGGTCACAGCTGTCGTCTGTACATTCTTGGCCGTCGTCGCATGTTGTTGGCGGGAATTCGCAATTTCCGCTCATTGGATTGCAATTGTTGTCTGTGCACGCGTCTTGGTCATCGCAGAATGTAGGTGTTCCTAAGCAAACTCCGTCTGTGCACATGTCTTCCGAAGTGCAGGCATCGTTATCGTCGCATGAGTTTGTGTTTGGTGTGAAGACGCATCCAATTTGTGGATCACACGTGTCGTCAGTGCATGGGTTTTGGTCGTCGCAAACTAAAGACATTCCTGGCTGGCAGCCGCTTACTCCTTGGCAGGTTTCCATTCCATTGCACGCGTTTCCATCATCGCACAGCGCGTCTCCACCTTCGTCTATAATGTCATTGCAGTTGTCGTCTATTCCGTTGCAGACTTCTGGCGCGCCTGGGAACACATTTGGATTGTTGTCATCACAGTCCGTGCACATAGGCTCTTGTGTAGGTTGCATTATAGGTTGTATTGGAACAAATCCTGTTGGTGTGCTTGGAGTTTTCAGACTTAAGAAAGCAAATCCTAGGCCTATCAAGGCGAAGACAAGTACTACCACCAATACTACGTGTTCAATTGCTCTTTTGTTCATTCAAAACAACCCGGTGAACTGCTGTCTCCCCACAGGTCGCCATCATCGTCATCTAGGGTAGACATGCAATCTGCTTGTGCATCACACACATCAAAAGTACAGCAAACGCCGTCATTGCAGGCAGCATCATTCGCTTGGTGTGTACAGGAATCAGTATTTTCGTCACACTCATCAATCGTGCAGGATATTAAATCATCACAATCTGGAGGCATGCCAAAAAGACAACCCAATAACGGGTCACAGGTCTCCATGCCGTTGCAGAACAGGCCATCATCACAGTTTAAGGGCGAGCCTGGCTGGCAAAATCCCCCACCGCAGGTATCGCCAATTGTGCATGCATTGAAGTCGTCGCAGGGAGCACTGTTTGGTGGGAAAATGCAGCCAGTTTGAGGATCACAGCTGTCATCAGTGCAAATGTTTTCGTCGTCACAGATTAAAGGAAATACTCCTAAACAACTGCCGCCGCTACAAGTATCAAAGAGCGTGCAAGCATTGCCGTCATTGCATGGGTCTGTATTGAAGGGATGCGTGCATGCACCGCCACCGCAGACATCATTTGTACAAGAATTGCCATCATCAGCGCATGGAAGGACGTTATTGGTAAAGACGCAACCTGTTGCTGGATTGCACGAATCATCTGTACATGGATTGCCATCGTTGCAGACTACTGGTGTTCCCGAACACGCTCCACCACTGCAAGCGTCTGCCGATGTGCACGCGTTGCCATCGTCGCACGCGTTTGCATTATTGACTTGTAAACAGGACCCGTTTGGCTGGCAATCACCTGTTGTGCAGGGGTTGGTGTCAAGTTGGTCGCATTGTGCGTCGTTCTGGCATTGCCCGCAACATAAACTCCCTGTGCCTCCTGGGCATCCTCCAACTCCTATTCTGCAAATTGGCGTGCTGCCGGAGCAGCCTGCATTTGTTGTGCACGGATCTGGATCAACACAGAAACCATTGGTACAAATGTTACACGCTGCTGTGGGTGAGAAAACACTTGCGGGCGATGGACAAGGGAACGGGCAGTCAGAATTTTGGCTGCACGATATCGGCGCACAACACCCGCTGCTGCACTGCTTGTCTATCGGGCAATCGTTGCTTGTTTGACAGGGCTGCGTGCACTGCGCACTTGCAAAAACAGGGAACATTGATAGGATTACTAATGCGATTATCCCCGCACCCACTTTTTTCATAAACAGCATATATGTCAAGGCCTATTTAAAAATATTTTGATTTCTACGTAGTTACTTTCTGGAAAAGGTTTAAATACGCTCATCTTTCCGACTATATTCAAGAGCCCGTGGTCTAGCGG
>CAZXKS010000041.1:0-6517 GCA_964641265.1 uncultured Methanosarcinales archaeon
TTGACCGCATTATTACTTTGCCTCCGCAGCTCGGCAAAAGCATTGCTGACAAAACTGTTGAGAAAATTTATCATCAATTCTTCTATCAATCAGAATTCATTCTGAAAAAGTCCGGCAAAATCTGTCTTGTTATGAAGCGCGGTGCTGATTTAATGAAAAAGAAAGCCGAAGAGTTCAAATTCAATTTAGAATCCGAAAGAAAAGTCATGCAGGGTGCGGAAGAATTGACGGTTTTGGTGTTTGGAAGAGATTCTAGTGACTAGAATCCAAAGCCAAACAATTGCGGTCTAACAACTTTTACTTTTCCACTTCGTATACCTTTTCTTTGCAATGGAGAAACAGGCGCAGTAGCGCTTGATTTGACTTCGACTAATTTCCAAGGACCCTTTTTACCGGTCAAAAGATCGACTTTTCTTTCCCTGAAATCGCTTCCACGACCAGTTCTTTGCACTTCTTTGCCCGACATTTGGCTTTGCATCTTATAAGTATCTTCGCCCATTTTACCTCGCATTTTATTAAAACCAAGTCGTGCTCTTGCTCTTTGTTTTTGCAGTTCTCTTTTCATAACATCAACAAAGCTCATTTTTGTTTCATTTTCCATATAAATTCTCAAATTCTTGTGGAGTGATCTGTATGCCCTCATCCCTCATGGCTTTATATCTGTCAAAATCATCACTTGACATACAACAAAGGTCTGTTAAAAGATTTTCACCACAAATGGCTAACCTGTAATTATCCTCGCCCCATTTTGCAGCACAGTCCTGTTTCAACTGATTCATCTGTCCAATCAACTGCTGATTACGAACATAACCCACAACAGAACTACTGATGAACGCTATCAATAATAGCAAAAGAAAAACTTTCCATTTCTTATCTGTCAATCTTGTCCAATCAAAGCCCATTTTTGTTTCTCAACTTAAAGCGTGAAGAACTTCAGCTTTCTCAATCTTCGAATCTTTTGTCCGCCCGAAAGATCAAATTGAACATATTCGTCTTTTCTAAGTTTAGGTCTTGCCATTTCATTCACCCTGTTCATAATGAACACAAACTCGTATATAAACCTTTCGTTTTTCACCACTCAAAAGAGGCGAAAATAACTAAAGATAGAAACCTTTATAAATACCCTAAATAACTATATTTCGGGGTTGGGTAGGTACTGAGCTTCGGTCTTACGACTGAGGAAAGTCTGCCCACCATCTAAAGGCGACCTGTAAGGGAACCAGTAATGGTTGGCTCCATCACAGAAACGGACCTTGCGCAAGGAGTATGATGCATGACTCCCGCGGCAACGTGGGCATACGTGCGGACGTTCTTGCGTGATTGGCTGAAACGGATAGCCCTCGCTGGTGCAAGCACAGTACGTGCGCTTAGTTGAATGCTCAGATCGCCTGTCCCGACGGGTAGTACCGTCACCAGTGTCTATCATTGGTCGGAGGCGTACAAAAGGTAGCTTATTCCTGCCCAACCCTTTTTACCTTTGCGCGAGATCGTGAGTGGCAAGAGAAGAGTATTAAACCTGTTCACGAAGTGAACAGCTATGGAATGCTTCTCGAGCCCGAACGAGGAGCGCTTTGATCAAACTTTCCGAAAGTTTGCTGCCCAACCCTTATATTTATATAATAAACCGAAATTCCAAACACCATGGCGAAAGACAAAACCAGGATGCCTGCAAGCACTGCGGGTATTA
Source organism: uncultured Methanosarcinales archaeon (assembly GCA_964641265.1). Lineage (GTDB taxonomy): Archaea > Nanobdellota > Nanobdellia > Woesearchaeales > ARS49 > CABMGU01. The sequence continues at coordinate 1,688 of CAZXKS010000041.1, forward strand.
CGACTTATTTTGATGAATATCGTAGCAAGATAGAATTCAAGCCTGGTAATATTATTATTTTCTCTATTCTTGTAATCATAGTTGTAATTGCCCTTCATATTTGGGCAGCTGGCTTATTGGGCTTAACATGAAGTTGAATTCTAGAGAGCTTTCAAAGGCGATGCAGCGTATGGGCATTCAGCAGCAGGAGATTGAAGCTCAAGAGGTTATCATTCACTGCCAAGACAAGGACATTATTATCACAAATCCTCAGGTTGCTAAGGTTAACATGATGGGCCAGGATACTTGGCAGATTACAGGTAATGCTGAAGAAAAGCCTCGTTCTTCTGAGCCTGATATTAAGGAAGAGGATATTAAAACAGTAATGGATCAAACCGGCGCTTCTCGTGATGCTGCCCTTAATGCTATTAAGGACGCAAAGGGCGATCTTGCCAGTGCAATTCTAACGCTAAGCCAGTGAATTTATATATTTAGGCGTCTTATCTATGTAATTGCGCGCCCTTTTTGCGCGTAGGAGTGAAGACATGGTTGAGGCTTATGTTTTTCTTAGACTGGAGAGGCTATGAGCGAAGTATTGCAGCTTGCTAAGCAGGAGCTGAATCGCGCAGATCATAGCATTGCTGTTAGTTTGAAATACACTCGTACAGTGGACGTCATTAAGAGTATTGTCGAACGCCTTATCAACACTATCAGTTTTTGTCTTGATGAGTTGCTTGAGCATGCCAAGGCTCAGAAGAAGATTTCCGAACTGCCCACTCTTCCGCGTTTGAAAGTGGAACAAATTAAGAAGCTGTATGCTAGCGATCGTACTATAATTGATTTTTGTGATTTTTATCTTTTGTTGCGTAGGATTGACAAGGCTAAGTTTTCGCGTGCTCAAGAGTATCGCAGGCATGTTACTATGACTGCTTTTTTGGATGATGGCTCGAGTGTTGAAGTTACTATCGATATTATTTCTGATTATTTTGAGCGTACCAAAGAATTTTTAAATTACGTCTTTCGACTGATTCATGGTCCAAGTGAATAAGGTATTTCTTGTATCTGGAAATGCAGGTCAGGGCAAGACAACAGTAGCTAAAAATATCGCTTTTGTTTTGAGAAACTTTGGTTTTGACGTTCTGCTTGTTGATGGTGATACCAAGACTCCTAACCTTGGCTTTCATGTCGGCATGCCTCTTGCTGGCAAGACTATTCAGGATGTTCTTCTTGGCCAGCTATCTTTGAAAGAAGCGATTTACCAGAAATCCTCTGGGTTAAAACTTTTGTTGAGCAGCCTGGCAGAAATAGATACTGCTCATCCTTCTACTTTACTTCCTGAACTTCGCAAGCTTGCAGATGTTATCGTCATTGACACTCCTACGTATGATCTCGCATGGTATAAAACGAATTGTGAGACGATATTAGTTACCCAACCTGATTTTCCTAGTGTTTTGAATGTTCAAAAATTATCAAAGCATGTTAAATTGCATGGCATTGTCGTAAATCGAGCGCACAATGACGGCATTGATCTTTCCCTTGCTAATATTCAGCAGCTTCTTTCTAAGTCCGTTTTGGGCTTTGTTCCTGAAGAGCCGGCCGTGCGTGAGGCTTTGCGTCATGGTTATTCTATTGTTGAGTTTCATCCAGAGCTGCCTGCCAGTCTGTGCCTTAAGCAGATTGCCGCAAAGCTTATGAATTTGGAGTACCAATCTCCATTGAGGAGAGTATCTTTGCTTGCAAAGCTGGGATTGGTTCCATGAAACATGAACATCGTGAGTGGACTTCAGAACTTGCTGTTAAGACAGAACAGATACTGCGGCGTGCTGAGAGTGCCAAACCAGTCTGGATTCGTACTGTCGATAGGTCGCTTTATTGGGCTTTGTTGTTGATTACTATTGTTGGGAATTTTATTTTGTCTGTTGTTCTTGTGCCTTTTCTGCTTATTTTTAAGGGATTCGTGTTGTATTTTTTTCTTTTTTTCACGGCCGCGAGTTTTGGCTGGATTTTTAGTTTTGTATTGCACAACATTGAGCGTTTGCAGCGAGAACAGCACATTATGGCCGTAATTTTCATTCCTTGTTTGGCTCTTATTAACGTTGGTATTTTTGCGGTTTTGTCAAACAAGCTTATCATTTTGCTTAAGCTTGCTACTCCTCCGCATAATCCTTTTTTGATTGGTGGCGTTTACGTTCTTGGCTATGTCTTGCCTGGTGCCGTTTCTCATTTTAGGAAGAAAGTTTGAGGGCGACCGCCGGGAATTGAACCCGGTCCTAGGGCTCCACAGGCCCCAACGCTACCATTACGCCACGGCCGCCATATTGTAAAGGCAATATTAGTGGCTTATAAATCTAACTGCAACAGTAACCTTTATAAACCACCCTCTGTCTCCCTCGTCTATCGCCCGAGTTCCGATGTGGAGCGATGTTAGGGTGGAATGAATTACCTCATTCTACCAATACAAAAATGGCAGAATTCAAACACCTGATTCGTATCGCAAACACCGATTTGGAAGGCAAGAAAGCAATAGTTTATGCTCTGAAGGATATTCGTGGTGTTGGTGTTCCTTTGGCAAACGCCATCTGTTGTGTAGCGAATATTGATGGTTTGGCGAAAGCAGGCAATCTTTCTGATTCAGACCTTAAGCGGATTGATGAGGTTATTAAGGATCTTGCCAAGCACGGAATTCCTGTTTGGATGTTTAACAGAAGAAATGATGTGGAGAGCGGCCAGGACAAGCACATAGTCACTAATGATTTGATTTTCCATCATGAGAATGATATTAAGATGATGAAACGCATTAAATGCTACAAGGGCGTTCGCCATTCGCTTGGTCAGCCTGTGCGTGGTCAGCGTACGCGTAGCAATTTCAGAAAGAACAAGGGAAAGGTTATGGGCGTCAAGACTTCTGGAAAGAAAAGCGGCCCGTCAGGTGGATAAATGGGCGATCCAAGAAGGTTCAAGAACAAGTATTCCGGTCCCGGTCATCCGTGGCAGCGCGCGCGTATTGAAGAAGAGCGCATTCTGTCAAAAGAATATGGCTTGACGACAAAGCGCGAGTTGTGGAAGATTAACAGCAAGTTGAAGGCATTTGCCAATCAGGCGAAAAAATTGATTGCGTTAAGAACTGCTCAGGCCGAAATCGAAAAAAAACAGTTGCTTGGCCGCGTCGCGCGTTACGGCCTATTGCCGGCAACCGCAAAGCTGAACGACATTCTTGCATTGAACATTCGCGACCTGTTAAACAGGCGCTTGCAAACGCTTGTCTATAAGAAAGGCTTTGCGAGAACTCCGCGGCAGGCAAGACAATATATTGTTCACGAGCACATAATTATCGGAGAAAAAAAGATCAGCGCGCCAAGTTATCTCGTCCCGGTCGCGGAAGAATCAATTATTTCATTTGTTGCAAACAGCAGTCTTTCAAGTCCTGAGCATCCTGAAAGGGCATTCAAGCCAAAGCCGGCATCAACTATTGCAAGGGAAGCCGCAAAAACGTATGGAGATAAAAGGCCGGGTGAGAGAAGGTCTCGCAGGAGAATGGAAAGGCCTGTAGGGAAGCCGGCTGAGAAAAAGGCAGTACCGGGTGAGAAGAAATGAGGGAAACCCGTTGGGGCGTAGCCCACATATATGCTTCGTATAACGATACCATTATTCACATTACTGATATTACAGGAACTGAAACTCTTGCCGTGGCTAGTGGTGGTATGATGGTTAAGGCTGATCGTTTGGAAAGCTCGCCTACTGCTGCGATGATGGCTGCTAAGCGTGCAGCTGAATCAGCTATGGAGAAAGGTGTTGATGGTGTTCATGTTAAAGTGCGTGCTCCTGGAGGCCATAATGGTCCTCATTCTCCAGGTCCTGGTGCTCAGGCTGCTATTCGTGCTTTGAGCAGGATGGGTTTGAAGATTGGGATCATCGAGGATGTTACACCTGTTCCGCATGGTGGTTGTAAAAAGAAGGGCGGTAAGCGAGGAAGACGAGTATGATTGAACTGTTGAAAAAGGATAAGAAAACTGGCAAGGTTGTTTTTCTTTTGAAGAATTCAAACCCGGCATTTGCAAATGCTTTGCGTCGTTTGATGATAGAAGCAGTGCCAACCATGGCTATAGAGGATGTGGAATTTGTTCAGAACAGCAGTGCTTTGTATGATGAAGTGTTGGCTCATCGTCTTGGTCTGCTTCCTTTGACAACCGATCTTAAGGGTTACGAGTTGAAAAAGCCTGATGAAGAATTGAGCGCTAAAAACTCGGTGAAGCTCACGTTGCGTGCAAAAGGGCCGTGCACGGTTTATGCTGAAGATTTGAAAAGCAAGGACCCTAAGATTAAGCCTGTTTTTCCAAAGACTCCGCTTGTTAAGTTGCTGAAGGGTCAGGAGCTTGAGTTGGAAGCAACTGCCATCTTAGGTATTGGCAGGTCTCACGTGAAGTTTTCTCCTTGCCTTGCGTGGTACACTTACAAGCCGAAAATTATTGTTAACAACAGTCATAAGGATTTTGAAAAGTTTAAGGATAAGTATCCTCTGCAAGCCTTTAGCAATGGCAAGATTGATGCTAAGTTGATCGAACAACATAATTTGTACGAGGCTTGCGATGGTATCAATGATGATATAGTGAAGATCGAGAAGGATCCTACAACTTTCGTATTCAATATTGAGCCTTGGGGACAGTTGAGCCCCTCGGAGATCGTGGCTGCTGCTGCTGACCGCTTTACTGAGCTTCTGGATGAGTTTTCAGATAAGCTCGGTAAGTAAACGCGCGGGTACGCCCAAATAAAATTTGGGCTTGTCCGCTCATTGCATTCGCGGGGGTGGCAGAGCCTGGTCAAATGCGCTGGCTTGAGGTGCCAGTTCCTTAG
>CAZXKS010000042.1:0-6299 GCA_964641265.1 uncultured Methanosarcinales archaeon
GACATACTAATTCCGGCAAAAGCCCCATTTAAATACCTTTCTGACCACCAAATCTTTATATACCCTTGGTATACAAAAATGTGATAATGGAAGCTGCCAATGTGGCGACACAGCTAGAAAACCCTGCAATAGCCAGAGGCACAAAAATAACAAAACTAGTGCTGAACGGGTTCAAAAGCTTTGGAAAACACACAGAATTATTGTTTGGGAATGATTTCAATGTTGTACTTGGACCAAACGGCAGCGGCAAGAGCAACGTAATAGACGCGCTATGCTTTGTTCTCGGAAAAAGCTCTTCAAAACAACTAAGAGCAGAAAAAAGCGCCAACTTAATCTACAACGGCGGCAAGACAAAAAATCCATCAAAAGAAGCAGAAGTAAGCATAGTGTTTGACAACAAAGAAAAAGTGTTCCCGGTTGATGAAGACGAAGTAAAAATTTCAAGAATAGTAAGGGCAGATGGAGCGAGCAAATACAAAATAAACGGGAAAACAAAGACAAGACAAGAAATTCTAGAACTACTAGGAACGGCAAGCATCAACCCGGATGGGTACAATATAATCCTGCAGGGAGACATAGTAAGACTGGTGGAGATGAGCTCGATAGAAAGAAGACAAATAATCGAAGAAATAGCAGGAATAGGAGTATATGAAGAAAAGAAACGCCAAGCGCTGAACGAGTTAGAAAAAGTCGGACAAAAACTAAACGAAGCACAAATCATACTAAAAGAAAGAGAAACGCATTTGAAAGAGTTGAAAAAAGACAGAGACCAGGCGCTAAAATACAAGGAATTGAATGATAAAATAAAACAAAACAAAGCAAGCTACCTGAAAAGACAACTAAACAAAAAAGATGAAGAGCTGAAAAAGCTCGAAGAGAAAAGCGGGGGCCATAAAGAAAGACTTACAAAATGCCAAGAACAAATCAAAAACCTAAGAGAAGAAATAGCACAACACAAAGACAAAATAAAAGAAATAAACACAGAAATCGAAAGACAAGGAGAAGTAGAACAAATAAAAATCCAAAAAGAAGTAGAACATTTAAGAATACAATTAGCAACGCACAAAACACGAATAAGCACATGCAAAACAGAAATAGAAAGAGTAGGACAAAGAAAAGAACAACTACAAAAGAATCTGGAAGAAGTTGAAAACAAGATAAAAGAACTCACAGAACAAAAACAATCACTTTCTGCACAATTACAAGCAATGCAAAAAACCATAACAGAAATTGAAGCAAAAATAAAGGAATTCAAACAAAAACACAATTTGGCAGACGAAGCAGACATCGACAAACAATTTGAAGAACTAGACAAGAAAGCAGAAGAAAAACAACGCGAAACACAACTTCTAAGAGAAAAACAACAAGCACTCGTCAGAGAAAAAGACAAAGCAGAATTCCAAATAGCAACAATGGACGAAAAAATAGCAAAAGTCAAAGAACTAGAAGACGCACATAAGGAAGAATTAGATATACTGAAAAAGAGAAAAGAACAATTCAAAAAAATGGTTCTAGAATTAAACGAACTTCTAAACCAGGATAGCAAAGATGCAAATACATTGGCAAGAGGCAGAGCAGAATTACACTCATTCAGGGAAGAAGAAAACAAGCTAAGCATCAAACAATCAAGCGTACAAGAAAGCATAGCGGCAAACATAGCAATAAAAAAAGTGCTAGAGAACAGACACAAAATAGGGGAGATTTATGGCACGGTTGCAGAACTGGGAAGCTCAGAAAGCAAATATTCTTTGGCATTAGAAGTAGCTGCAGCACAAAAAATACACAGCATAGTAGTAGAAGACGACAAAACAGCAGCAAACGCAATCAAATTCCTAAAACAAGGCAAATTCGGAACAGCGACATTCCTGCCACTCAACAAAATGAGGCAGCCAGAAATAAAAGAAGAAGTAAAACATTTGTTAAGAGAAAAAGGAGTACGCGGTCTGGCAGTAGACTTAATAGAATATGACCCGAAATTCAAAAACGCATTCGCACACGTATTCGGAAACACAATAGTAGTTGACGATATTGAAACTGCAAGAAAAATAGGAATAGGAAAAGCCAGAATGGTCACAATAGAAGGAGACCTGTGCGAACATTCAGGAGCAATGACAGGAGGCTTCAGACACAAAAAAACAGGAAGCTTCAAAGAAAAAGAAATTACAAACAGACTAGAAGAAGCCAGAAAAAACATTACAGAATACGAAGCAAACATTGCAAAACTCGAATCAAAACGCAAAGAAAACGAAGACAAAATAACAAAACTAAGAGAACTAAAAGCAAACCTAGAAGGAGAAATAATCAAACAAGAAAAAAGTTTGCATCTAGATACTGGAGATCTTGAAGCTACAAGGAACTACAAAACAGAACTAACCAAAACAATAGGACAAATAGCAAAAGACCTCGAAGAATTAGAAGAAAAAATAACAATAGAAACAAAAGCACTAACCGATTTGAAGATTGAGAAACAAACGATAAGAAACAAGATTACAGAATTACGCAATCCAAGAGTTCTAGCAGAGCTAAATGCCTTTGAACAAAAGAAAAAAGAACTAGAACAAGAAAAAATCAGACTAGACTCAGAACAAAAAAATGTTCAAGTACAACTAACAGACGTCTTTGGCAGAGACAAGGAGAATATGCACAAACTGCTAAAAGACATGGAAAAAGAAGCAGAAGCGTTCAAAGGAGAAATAACAAATAATGAAAACCTGGCAGCAGGACAAGAAGCAGAACTAAGCAAAAAGGAAAAAGAACAAGCACAATTCTTCAGCCAATTCAAAGGACTATTTGAAAAAAGAAACAAACTATCTGATGATACCAACACAAAAGAAACAAAAATACTAGGAGTAGAAGAAGGCTCAAGAAAAGAAGAACTATTGCTTAACACACTATCAATCGAAGAAGCACGAGTAAAAGCAGAAATGGCAGGACTAAATGCGGAATTTGAACAATATTCAGGAATAGAACTGAATATGGAAAAACCAGAAGAACTACTCAAGAAAGAAATAAACGACTTTGAAAAAATGATGATAAACATAGGAAACGTCAACATGAGAGCTTTGGAGATTTACGAGACTGTAGAGAAAGAATATGGCGGATTGCTGGAAAAGAAAAATGTCTTGCTAAAAGAAAAAGACGATGTTGTTACAATGATGAACGAAATAGAAGCAAACAAAAAAGCACTATTTGTGAACGCATTACGAGTTGTAGACGGACAATTCAGAAGAATATTTGGGCAACTAACAACAAAAGGAGAAGCATACTTGGAATTAGAGAACAAAGAAGACCCATTCGCAGAAGGGTTGAGAATAAATGTGAAGATTACTGGGAATAAATTTTTAGATATTAGAAGTTTGAGCGGCGGAGAAAAAACAATGACAGCACTAGCGTTCTTATTTGCAATCCAAGAACACGAACCAGCAAGCTTCTACGTACTAGACGAAGTCGATGCTGCGCTGGACAAGCATAATAGCGAGAAATTAGCCAAGCTGATACGAAGCTACTGTGAGACGGCACAGTATATTGTAATCTCGCATAACGACGCAATAATAGCAGAAGCAGACATATTGTATGGCGTGAGCATGAATACAGACGCAGGCTTGAGTAATGTAGTTAGCTTGAAAATGTAAACAAAACTTTTCTAATTTTATCAACAGTCTGCTGCCAAGAATAATCCTTAACAATCGTATTTCTAGCGGCCTTGCCAAGAGCCCTTCTAACCTTAGGATGCTTTAACAAATAAACAAGATTCTCGGCAAGAGAAGAAACATCCTGACGAGCAAATAGGAGACCGTTCTTCTTATCAACAACATACTCACGAATATTACCAACAGGAGTAACAACAACAGGCAAGCCAACAGACATAGCCTCCATTGTAGCTAAAGAAGAAGTTTCTGTAAGACTTGGAAGGACGAAAATGTCCATTGCTTGAAGAAAAGGAACAACATTATCAGTCCTACCGATCCTTATAACGTGACGAGAAGCAGGAATCTCCTTTTCGATTCCTTCGCCAACAATTAATAACAATGTGTTGCGATACTTAGCATGAATTTGCTGGAAAGCTTTGTATAAAGTTGGCAAATCTTTCTCACGCGCAATCCTACCACAAAAACCAATAACCCGCATGCCAGGAATTTTGAGCTTTTGCTTAACAACAGACTTGGAATGAGGAGGAACAAACCTCGAAGTAGGCACGCCCATACGCACAAGCTCCTTTCTCGTCTTAACTTTATTTCCAGAAAGCAAATCTGAAACCTCGCTAGACGGAACAAGAAGCAAAGAACACTTGTTATACAAACGGCGAGCGTGCGAGCGAACGAACCAATAAACCAGCCACTTAAATCTCTTAATTGCGCGCTTGGCAAGCTCCCAATCAACACTATGAACATAGCCAATTACTGGCTTGCCGTATTTTTTAGCAATTTTAATACCCGCAGAACCAACAGGACCAATCGTCTGATTAAAAACAACATCAGCATCGCCAATCACTTTTTCCATAATAGTTTTATCAGGCCTGCAAAAGAAAATATCACCAAACTGAATGTTAATTAATGGAAAACGGATGACTTTGACGCCCTTGATGATGGGAACTTTACCAGGAAACTTCGGAGCAAAAACAGTAACCTGCATGTTTTTCGCAAGCTCTGGAAGTAAAAGAGAAAGAAAACGAGCAATACCATCCCAACGAGGAAGGAAACAATCAGTTGTAACGACGAGCTTCATTTTAGGCGGTAAAACACCTCAGCATACTTATAACCATGAATGATACCAGAAAGCCAATCCTTCAAAATTAATTTCCAGAGTAATGACCAGATCGCAAATGTTTGAGATTCATGAACAAGAAAAGCCTTAATCTTAGTGTTAAAAGTCTTGCTGATATCAACCACTAAACGCGGAAAGTTTCTGTTGCGCAACTTCAACAAAGACCAAACCTCAAAAGAATAAACAGGACAAGCAATTTTACCCTGAGAAATAAGCTTCATGACCAAACGGTTGACTGCACGGTGATCAGGATGAAAATCATCAACGCCGTGAGTGAAAATTTTTGAAGGCTTTTCTTTTTTAATAATCCAAGAAAGCTTCTTAGCAACATCACGCTGTTTAAAGTCATCCTCAAAATGGCCTTCTCTGATGCCGAAGTATGCAATGCCGGCACCGCCCATAATCTTATCAGCTTTAAGACTCTCAGTTACCCTACGCTTAACAATAACCTCCTTTCTCAAATAAGGATGAGATTTCTCGCCAAAAGAACAAATAATGGTTCTCACGCGCTTGCCTTCTTTTGCATATTTGGTTAAAGCGCCACCTGCGCCGATAATGTGGTCGTCGTTATGGGCTGCAATTGCCAGGATGGTCTCTTTCATACGGAGAAAGCTAGAATGAGGGTTTTTAAAGGTTGCTCAGAAATATGCGCCGACTGGGATTCGAACCCAGATGATCAGCTGACGTCTAAGTTAACCTTAATGGAAGGCTGACATTCTGCCATTGAATTATCGGCGCGAATATCCTAAAACCGATATATTCGCTATAAAAAGATATCGCTACAGCTTCAACTCTTTCCTCAAATTCTCAAGAAAACGCTTAAAGTCATCCTTCTTGATAGCAGCGCCGCAGGCATTCTCGTGGCCGCCACCATAGCCCTCAATGCCAACCAAAGCCTTTTCCAAAGCTTTCGCCACATTAATGCCGGCAGGAGAACGCAAAGAACAACGTAGTTCACCAGATTTTTCGCGGCCAAGAATTATGACTTTGTTTTGCAATTTGTATAATATTTCATTAGACAAGTCCTTGGTCAAACTAAGCTTATCCTCCTCATAAGTAAACACGTAAAGACGGTCATCTGAAGCTTCCTTAAGTGCCTTGGAAAGCAAAGACTCGTAAGTTTGGTTAACTTCCAAGTATTTTTTCCACAACAACTTGCCACGAGGAGTACGCTGCTCCAAAATTTCGTAAGGATCATCAATGCGAGTAAGAATTTTGACGGCTTGATTAACCTCTGACATAGGACCTTTCAAATTAAATGAAAAAACTTTCACAAGAGTGCCAATTTTTGTGTTAAACAAAGCGTCCTCAACACCAGTACAGGTTGGAGGCAAAAGCTCTGGGTAAGCCTGCTGGAATTCAGCAGCAAAATCAGGAAAATACCAGTCGCCAATAGAGCCAGTAACAGCAATCCACAAGTCCTGAGGACGCTCTTCTCCAGTAACCTGCCAGATAAGAGCAGGAGTAGGAATGTTAACACCACGCTTCTGAGGATTAAAATATTTCACGCGATCCCTTTCTAAGACTGTATGATG
>CAZXKS010000043.1:0-6188 GCA_964641265.1 uncultured Methanosarcinales archaeon
TTGACTAAAGGCGAGCTTCAGGTAGGTGAACTTATACTGCATGAGGCTGTTCTTGCTGAGCTTGAGCATCAGGCTAATTCTGGTCGTGCTTCTGGTTATATTGGTCTGGATGAGGTTAAGCGTTTGCACGAGATGGCTGAGAAGAAGCGTTTATCTTTGCGTTTTGCCGGTCATCGTCCTGGCGCTAGTGAAATCAGGTTTGCAAAGCTTGGCGAGATTGATTCTATTATCCGTCAGCTCGCGTATGATGAGGATGCTACATTGCTCACGGCGGATAAAGTGCAGGCTCGTGTTGCTGAGGCGCGTGGTATTAAGGTTGTTTTTGTTCCTCAAAAGGAATATTGTCCTAAGCCTTTGAAGATGGATGCTTTTTTTGATGAAACTACTATGAGTGTTCATTTGAGGGATAAGGTTCTTCCTATGGCTAAGAAGGGTACTCCGGGTAACTGGCAGTTCGTGCCTATTAAAGATAAGCTTATGACTGCTGATGAGATTAAGGATATTTCTCGTGAGATGATTGAAGAGGCTGGTTGTAGGACTGATGGTTTTTTGGAAATCCAAAGGGAGGGCTCTACTATTGTCCAGCTTGGCTTGTACAGAACAGTTATTTTGCGTCCGCCGTTCAGCGATAACTGGGAGATTACTTGTGTTCGTCCAGTTAGAAAATTAACGCTTAAAGATTATGAGATGTCTGAGAAGTTGAGGGAGCGTGTTTCAACGCAGGCCGAAGGTATTCTTATTGCTGGCGCGCCCGGCATGGGCAAGTCTACTTTTGCTCAGGCTTTGGCTGAGCAATACGCCGAATTGGGAAAAATAGTAAAAACCGTTGAAGCTCCTAGAGATTTAGTTCTGCCAGATACAATCACGCAGTTGTCTTACAGCCGCAGCTCGCCAGAAGAAGTTCATGACGTCCTGCTCCTTTCAAGACCAGATTATTCTTTATTTGACGAGATGCGCAACGTGCCTGACTTCTTGTTATTCACAGATATGCGTCTTTCCGGCGTTGGCATGGTTGGTGTTGTGCACGGCACTAACCCGTTGGATGCTATTCAGAGATTTATTGGAAAAATTGACCTTGGTGTCATCCCGCACGTTATTGATACTGTTGTTTTCATTAAGCATGGTAAGGTTGACAAGGTATTAGCAGTAAAAATGATTGTTAAAGTGCCTGCCGGTATGACTGAGGCGGATTTAGCCCGTCCTACTGTCGTTATCAGTGATTTCGAGACAAATAAGGCCGTTGCTGAAATCTACTCGTATGGTGAAGAAACAGTTGTCGTTCCAGTGCAGGATGAAAAGGCGACTGGTGCTCACGCGCTTGCTGCGAAGGAATTGGAGCGTGTTTTCCGGCGTTATGGTGATGATGTTAAGGTTGAGCTTGTGAGCAATAACAAGGCTGTTGTGTATGTTCCTGAGAAGTTTATTCCTGCGATTATCGGCCAGGGTGGAAAGAACATTCAGGCGTTGGAACAGCAATTAGGCATTGGTCTTGATATTCGTGAGCTGGGTGCTCAGGAGCAGAAGCCGCGTGGAAAGGAAATTCCGTATCGTGTCACGGGCAGTGGCAATCATGTTGAGTTCTTGCTTGGAGACCAGTATTCTGGGAAAGATGTTGACATTTATGTGAATGATGAATATCTCGCGACATTCGCTGTCAGTCAGAAAGGCGTGGTGAGGATTAAAAGATCTAACAAATTGGGCAAAGAAGTGATTCATGCGCTTGATCATAATGAAAAGGTTAGTTTTGTAGGTTAGTAAAATGCTGGACATCAATTATATCAGGCAGTTTCCGGATGTTGTGCGTGAGAATTTGCGTAAGCGTCAGGTTCCGGAACATCTTGTTTTCTTAGATTCTGTTTTGAAGAATGATGAGTTGTGGCGAAGCCTGAAAGCTAAGGTTGACCAGGCAAGGGCCAGAAGAAACAAGATTTCTGCTGAGATTAATGTTGCGAAGAAGGCTAAAAAAGATGCTTCGAAGCTTATCAAGGAGGCTGCTGATATTCCTTCGCTCATCGCACAGGCTGAAAAGGAGCTTTCAGAATTGCACGAGAAGATTCGTGTTTGTCTGATGCGTATTCCTAATTTGATTCATGAGAGTGTGCCTTTTGGCAAGGATGATACTGAGAACAAGGTTGTTAAGGATTATGGCAAGCTTCCTGTATTCAAGTTCGCGCTTAAAAGTCATGTTGATTTGTTGGAAAAGCATGGCTGGGCTGATTTTGAGCGTGCTGCTAAGATTTCTGGCGCGCGTTGGTATTTCTTGAAGGGCGATTTGGCAGTGCTAGAAATGGCTTTAACCAGTTACGCTATGGATTTTATGCGTAAGAAGGGTTTTACCCCAATTATTCCTCCTTTTATGATTTCTGAGAAGGCTTATGAGGGTGTTACGAGTTTGGATGATTTTGAGGGTGTTATGTATAAAGTTCAGGGTGAGGATTTGTACGCTATTGCGACTTCTGAGCATCCGTTGGTTGCTATGTATAATGCTGAAGTTCTTGATGATAGTGCTCTTCCTATCAAGCTTGCCGGCTATTCAACGAATTTTAGGAAAGAGGCTGGTGCGCATGGTAAGGATCAGAAGGGTATTTTCCGTGTTCACCAGTTTAACAAGGTCGAGCAGGTTGTATTTTGCAGGCCTGAGGATTCTTGGCATTTCCATGAAGAATTGTTGAAGAACGCCGTTGAGTTTTTTGAGAGTCTTGGCTTGCATTTGCGTGTTGTTAACGTTTGCACTGGAGACTTGGGCATTATTGCCGCAAAAAAATATGACATCGAAGCTTGGTATCCTGTTCAGAAGGCTTTTAGAGAAGTTGTTTCGTGTTCAAACTGCACCAATTACCAGGCAGTTCGCTCAAACATTAGATACCAGCATTCTCAGGAGCGTCATTTTGTTCATACTTTGAATAGTACTTGTGTTGCAACCTCTCGCGCGCTTGTCGCAATTTTGGAAAACTTCCAGAATGCTGACGGCACAGTAGATGTTCCTAAAGTTTTGCAGTCTTATACTGGATTTAAGGTAATGGGTAAAAAATAATATGGCCAGTATTGCCTGGTGGGCTTGGCTTGGTGTTGGTTTGTTTGTCGCGATTACTTCTGCTTATATGGGCGGCAAGGTTACTTTGTTTGCCTGGGTTGGCTTGTTGTTCATCGTCATAGGCATTGGTAAGGTTGTTTATTTGTTCGTCTTAAGCCCCAAAGAATCCAAGAAGGAGCATACTATTGTTCACCCGCATCGAGCTCCTGTCACGCCTGCCTATTATTGTCCTCGTTGCAGGATTACAATCCAATCTACTGATAATTTTTGCAAGTATTGTGGGAATAGATTAAGATAATCGAGCACCACAAACTTATTATATTCCTGTTTCTCGAAAATTCGTATGGGGTTTAAAGACGTGAACGAATCTATATTCAGGAACGAAGATTCATTGGATCCAGAATGGCTTCCTAAGAACTTGCCGTATAGGGAAACTCAGCATCATGCTATTGCTAATTGCATTAAACCATTGCTCCAAGGCAGAACAGGCCGTAACTGTATCATCTCTGGCGCTCCTGGCATTGGCAAGACAGCCGCTGTCAAATTAGTCCTTAAAGAGTTGGAGGAAAACCCTGACGTCAACTCCCCCGATATCTATGTTCTCTACGTTAATTGTTGGCAGAAGAACACTACTTACAAGATCTTCGTGGAATTATGCGAGCAATTAGGCTACAAGTTCACTCAAAACAAGAATACTGAAGATTTATTCAAAATCATCCAGAACATCGTCAACAAGAAAGCTGCTGTGTTTGCTTTTGACGAGGTTGACAAAGTGGAAGATGTTGATTTCTTGTACAGCATTTACACTGACGTCCTAAAAAAATCAATATTGATGATTACTAATCATCCGCAGTGGTATTCTATTGTTGATGAGCGTGTTCGTTCCAGGCTTGTTCCTGAAAAGATTGATTTTAAGCAGTATTCGAAGGAAGAAATATCTGGTATTCTTAAGCAGCGTTTGGATTTTGCGTTCTCATCTAATCGTTGGGATGATGCCGCGTTCAATTTGCTCGTTGACAAGACTGCTGCTGCTTGCGACCTTCGTATCGGGTTGCATCTTTTGAGAGAAGCTGGCTTGGCTGCAGAAGACCAAGTTTCTAGAAAAGTTCTTCTAGAACATTCCAAGGCCGCTATTTCTAAAATCAGTGATTTTACTATCAAGCCTGTGGACACGTTAAACGAAGATTCGAAGGTTATTCTTGAGTTGGTAAAGTCTCAGTCTGGCAGGATGGGTGACTTATTCAAGATTTATCAGGAGCAGGGCGGCACTGCTACTTACAAGACTTTCCAGAGGAGAATTGAAACTTTGGAAAAAGGCGGTTTTATAGAAACAAAAAAGGTTGTTGGCGGCAAGGAAGGTTCTACTACTATTATTTCGGGCAAGAATAAGTCTCTCGATGAGTTTTAGTCTGAAATATGACTGTGTAGTCTGAAGTTCCAATTTTGTGTACTAGGAGTGCTGGGCTTTCCGCAAATACTGTTTTTCTTGCTGTCATCATTTCTTCTTGTGTTGCGTAGAACTTTCCTTTTTTCTTTCCATCAATTTGGCCTACGATTAGCCAGTGTCCTTTTCTGTGTTCTGGTGCTTTTGTGACTATGTCTGTTAAGCATTCGTATTCTCTTGTTCCAAAAGTGTGCACTACAATTCTGCCGTTGAACTCTGCTTTTTGTTGTGGAAACTGTTGCTCAAATGCATTTTTGTCTGAAAAAAATCTGACGTGTTGTCTTGTTTCGTCTGTTCTATCATAACCAGCAACTATGACTTGGTCAGCTCTGTATGCTCTTTCAACCCTGTTGATTCTAGAAATTAGATCCATTAATTTTTGGTCGCGTAATATTTCTAACATCTTTTTTGTAACTATTGGCCGTCTCTGTATTTAAATATTGCTCTTAAAAAGCTTTATATACTAATAAGTCAATTTTTGTCTTATGCCAAAAAGGGTGAGCTTGGAAGATATTAATCGTAAGCTTGACACTATTGTTTCTGTTCAGAAGAAGCTTTTGGCTAAGGAAGCTAAGGTTGAAAGGGAAGAGGCTGTTGTTGAGAAGGAGGAAGAAGAAGAGTTGAAGGAGCTGAAGGAGCTTGAGAAGGCTGAAAAGGCGCTTGTTCGCGAGGTTGGCGAGCACCCGTTGAGAAAAATATCTTACAGGGATATCGCGAAGGGCAGTATTGGCGCTTTTATTGGTGTTGGTGCGCATTATACTTTTGTTTATGGCGTGAAGGTTGCTGCCGAGATTGATGTTGCTCGTGCAACTTTGCTTTTTCCGATTTCGTATGCTTTGGGCGGCATTTTTATGTACATGACTGGTTTTAGGAAGATTAAGGATCCTAAATTGGTTGCTTTTCTTCCTGTGCGCTTGACCATCTTATACGTTGTTGCCGTTATCACGGCCATGCTTGTGCTTTTGTTGTTCAATCCAGAGTTTTTCCAGGACTTTTGGACTACTTATAAACAAGTTGCAACGGTCTCTTTAAGCGCAGTCATCGGAGCGTGTACTGCTGACTTGTTGGGTAAAGAATGACTACGTTTGAGAGTTTGCAGGAGAAGAAGTTTAAGATAGCGATAGGGCTTTATGATGCGTTGCCAGAAGCGACTGCCCGCTTGTTTGCTGCTGAGGTGGAGGGGAAGCCCGAGCTTGCAAAGGAATGGCTGGTTAGGTATGCTGCTGTGTTGAAGGTTTTGCTGAAGACAGTTGAATCCCAGCAAAATTTGTGTCCTCAAAGTCAGTGTGCTTCGCTTCTTCAGGCAGAGATTGATGGGTTGAAAGGGGCTATTCGTCATGTTGAACATGTTGCCAAAAGTACTGATTTTGACAGTCCTAAGATTAGGGAAGTTCTTCGTATGATTACTTCGCGCCAGCATTCCTTGCCTTGGCTGTTGAGAGAAGA
Organism: uncultured Methanosarcinales archaeon; assembly: GCA_964641265.1. Lineage (GTDB taxonomy): Archaea > Nanobdellota > Nanobdellia > Woesearchaeales > ARS49 > CABMGU01. The sequence goes on from CAZXKS010000043.1 coordinate 5,925, forward strand.
GAGTGCAGCTGCCTAGGCCACTGGACACTGGACAACCGCCCGCGTGGCGTATTTAAAGCCCAAAGTTTCGTTTTCTTGCTGAGGTGATAAGTATGGAAAACATCCAAGAGCTATTTTTCGAGCAAATCAAAGCCTTGACAAAGGAGGCCTGTAGGGTGAGAAAATGGTAGACATTTACGATGATGGAGCAATAGATTATTTCGAGGATGATGACGAGATGGACAGCGCTGATGCAGGCTTTATGCGTGGCTATATGGAAGCATA
>CAZXKS010000044.1:0-5948 GCA_964641265.1 uncultured Methanosarcinales archaeon
TGTCCTGGTCTGCTTGTTACTTTTGCTTTGCCTAAGTCTGTTGTTATGATTGTTCCTTTGACTATGATGTTTCGTCTGACGAAATGCCTGTTTGCCGGGCATTCTACAACTATCTTTACTGGTGTTTTTGTGTATTTTTTTGTTTTTGGGTCGAGCAGGTTGACGTTTTGTGCTACGAGTACTTTCATTTTTCTATGGTTGCCTTTTGTTTTTATTACAGTGATTTTTTGGTTGCCGATTTTTGTAAGTGTTGGAGAACCGCCCATCTCGTATTTTCGTTTGCCTCTGGCTGTCTTGTATATTCCGCCTGATGGCGTTCTTCCCACTTGTCCTCGTTGTACTATGACCATAGGGTATTGCCTTTAGGGGTTGTTTAAAAAGCTTTTGGTGGCGAAAGGTTTATATCGACTTTTAGTTCTGTCCGGCTTATGCGCCTCGTATTAATCGCACTGTTGTTGATTCCTGTTTCATACGCTTTGCTTGTTGAGAATACTGATAAGTCTGGCGAAAATCTTGTTTTGTATGGTGACGCGATTGTTTACGAGCGTGGTGGCAATATTTTTGTTTTTGATATTTCTAAAAACGAGGAGCGTGATCTTGGCAGGGGGCGTAATCCTTCTTTGTTTGGTTTTACTGTTGCTTTTGAGGCAGAGGAAGAGGGCAAACCTGTTATTCAATATGGTAATGTTCAGGACAAAAAGATTGTTAGCACTGGTGCTGTTGGAAGGCATCCTTATATTTTTTCTAGTTTTATTGTTTTTTCTACTAAAGAGTCTGAGCTTGGTGTTGATTTTTCTAATGATGGTGATTTGGATGATGATATCATCAGGCAATATGATATTGACTCCAAAGAACTCATCAATCTCAAGGCCGTTGGTGATTTTCCTGCGCTTAATCAGCGTTCTTTGTTGTTTGTGACAGAGGAAAAGCAGATTGATGTTGATCTTAATGCTGACGGTGATAAGGACGACAAGATCTTGCGTGTTTTTGATAAGGAAAAGCGTCAGGTTGCTAACGCGGAGGTTGTTGCTGACAAGCCTGTTTTGTTTAAATCTGGCAAGGCTGTTTTCACTTCCGATGGCAAAATTACTATTTTTGATGCCGTCGAGCAAAAGGCGTTAAAGACTGAAATTGTTGGCAGTTCTCCTACAATCTTTAGCAACGTTGTTGTTTTCGAGCGTGATGGTAACTTGTTTGGTTTTTCATTGAATTCAATGAAGCTTGCAAAGATTAGTTTGGTTGGCAGTAGTCCTTCTTTGTTTGAAAAAAGGCTGGCTTTTGTTTCTTCGGAAAAAGATCTTGGTGATTTGAACAATAATGGCAGGTTTGATGAATTGATAATTCGTTATGCTGAAGAGGAAGATGTTGACGGTGATGACGTTTTTGATTTTGTTGATAATTGTGCTGCTGTTATTAATTCTGAACAGGATGATTCTAACAGTGATGGCGTGGGTGATGCTTGCGAAGTTCAAAAGTCTGAAAGTAAAAAGGCTGAAGATGTTTCTACAGAATCTTCTGAGGAGGAGGTAAAAGTTTCTCCGCCTGCAAACATGACAGTTACCGAATCAGAAAGGAAAGGCATTGCTTGGTATTGGTATCTTCTAATCGTTTTGCTCTTGCCGTTCGCTTGCTATTATGGTTATAGATACTATAAGAAGCGGCAGAAGAGTTTTGGATTCTAATTGTAGAAACATTTAAATACTAACCTATGGGACTTTTGAATACAATTAAATACAATTAATATGGGGTGTTATCATGGAAGCAAGGCCTCTTGATGCATTGAATCGCGCTCGCGATAAGAAAGTCATTGTTGAGTGTAAGAATGGCAAGCAGTATGTTGGTATTTTGAGAGCATTTGACATTCATATCAACATTGTTCTTGACGAAACTGAAGAGAGGATGGATGGCGAGGTCAAGCGCAAGCTCGGCACTGCTTTTATTAGGGGCGATACAATCATCCTCATAAGCCCGGCATAATATGAAAGGTTACGGCGGTACTGGATCTCAGGGATTGCGTTCTCGCGGAAAATCTCATGTTCCGTGCAGGCGTTGTGGTCGTTGTAGTTATCACGTTAAGAAGTCTATCTGCGCCAGTTGTGGTTATGGTAAGTCTGCCAGGCTGAGAAGTTATGCTTGGAAGAACGCGCGAAAGCGAAATTAATTCTTGAAATAGTCGATAACAAGTGGCGGGAAAAGTTCGATTGCTTCTTTGTCTACAGAAGTAAAAATTTGGCTTTTATCCACCCATTTGACGTGCGATAACTCTTCTGAACTCACTATATTTGTCTCAAGGGGCTTGCACTCGTACCATATCACTATTGTATACTTTTGTTCTGGTTTTTTTACAACACACACATCTAATACTCTGCTGGGCACGACTTTTATTCCAGTCTCTTCGAGTATTTCTCTTTCGAGCGCTGAATTAGGATGCTCGTTAGCTTCAACTTTTCCTCCTGGAATGTGCCATTTTTCGCTTAGAACGTCATTTTCCTTGTAGGCTCTTTTCTTGCCTATGAGGATTTTTCCATTGTCGTTAACAACTCCTACAACGGCTATATCGAGCATATCATTCTGTTTTAGTGCATGATTATTTTAAGATTTAGATTCTCAAGTTAAGACTTATTTATTTCCGTAAAAACCCACTGGACATTTCCGGAAAGTTTACGGAATTTTATCGACGAGGAATTTTTTCATTTTTCCACTGGACATCTTTGCGCGTAACGCATTTAAATCAATTATTCCTTTATTTTATGATGCATATAGGAAAAATTTATCCAATTCAATTAAACGAGAAAACGGCCTATCTTGCCGGAGTGATTATAGGGGACGGCTATATTTCTGGTTCGTTTAAAACTAAGAATGGCCGATCCTATCGTATTAGTATAGATTTAATTGATTTCGAATTCATATCGACCATTGCGGCATTGATAAAACAGGTTGTTAAAACAACTGCAAAAATTCGAGAACTTAAAATACGTGATAGATGTCAAGCTACATGGTCTTTTGCTGTAAGCAACAAAAGTTTATGGTATTTTTTCACAGAAACTTTGAAGGTTCCATTCGGAGCTAAAAGTCGTTTGGTAAATATTCCTGAAAAGATAAGAAATAGTGCAGAACCGATTAAAAGGCAATTTTTGGCAGGGCTCTTTGACACCGATGGTGGATTGCGTAGTGAATGTATAGGATTAACAAGCGCAAGCCCAGTCATGTGCGAACAGGTGGCCTTTTTGTTTAGAGAACTTGGCTTTGAATGCAACGTAAGTAGTTGGGTTATTAAGAACTATAATTGGCGTTATTATGGGTTGCGTCTTCGTAGACGAGATATAGATAGGTTTTTAAAAGAAATTCCTCTTCGAAACGAAGGGAAGAAGGCAGCCATCGCTAAACGATTTAATATCGCGGCGGTACCGAAGTGGTCTAACGGACCAGAAAGCATTATTGATATAGTGCTTGGTCAAATTTAGACTCTGGTGGCTTAGTGCCTTCGCAGGTTCGAATCCTGTCCGCCGCATAAAAGCAGAAATGTTTATAATTATAGAGATTTTTCTTGAATCGTATGGGGCATGACGATCGCAGGTTTTATCTGACTATGTTTCAACCTTGTTTTACAACAAAGCTTGAATTTAGGGTTCGCCTTAGAGATGATGTACAGAATGAGTTAGGCACATTTGTTACTCACGCAATTGAACGTGATGGCCATCATATTCTTTTTGGAGAAAGAGGATTGCCTTATGAATCAGGTGTTGACGGGAAATATGGAAAACCTGTTCTTGGAATCGCTCATAGTGTTCCTGAAGCAATACAGAAAATGTATGATTTTTGCAAGGAAGAAGCAAAACGTTTGATTAGAGAATCAATCAAGAGAGGGGAAGAAAATATTCGATGGTTTGTTCCAGGTGACAACGGAGTATATGCACGACAAGACGCACGGGGAACAGAAGAAGATCCTGCGATTTATTATGCCGATAGTTTAGAACATGTAGTCAATCAGCAATTGCAACCGAGTAATTCTTAAGAATTCTAGATTCAAACCCGCATAGTAGAGCGCGCCGGGGCGGGGAATTCCAATCTAACGGTTAAGACCGAAAGATTTTTGAACCCCGAAGTCCTTTCGGACACTAGAGTCTGAATCTAGCGGCTTAACCAGGTTAGCCAACCCCGGCGCATTTTTCTTATTGTTTTACTGATTAAAATTCGTATCGGGGGAAAAACCGTAAAGTTTCCGGTCCAACATGAAAAGTTTACGAAAAATCGACCCAATTTTCGAAGGAATTTCGGAAGAGGAATTGGAAAAGGAACTTCCAGAGCCGTTCTGGCGCAGGCCTTTATTGATAGTTATTGGAATTTTCCTAGCTGCATTAATCATTTCTTTGTCTTTTTCTGATGTTTTTCAGAGCGTTGTTCAGAGCAGGCTTGTAAGTAATAATGAGCTGTTTTTTTCCAACACGACTATAATTTTTGAAAACAACACTTTGGAGTTGTTGCAAAAAGAATTTATTGAGAACGAGCATCGTGAAATCAAGGCTTGTTTGTTCGGAACACAGTCAGATTCTTCCTATATTATTAGTGCTATCGAGTTTCCTGAGGTTATCAGAGCAAATGTGATTCACATTGTTAGTGTTCCTTGCCCGCTAAACACCTTGATCGACTTGCACGGACACCCTATTAATAGCTGTTTGGCAAGCGAGCAGGATATTGTTTTTTACGAAGAGCGTAAGCAAGCTAACCCTTCTTTGCGTATGATGGTTATGTGTTCTAGTAATAGATTTGCTCTTATTTAGCAGTATTCTTTGTTCCATGCTTTATCGTCGATATGGCTCGTGGAACAAGTACGTTTTATTTAAAAGCAAGTACGACTTATACGTACGAAAAGTTTATAAACTCCCTACGGTTTAGTCAAGGACTAGCTAGGTAGTCGCATCGATTGTAAGTCGACAAAAACCTGGCAAGTAAAAAGAGGAAATATACAATGCAAAATATAGGTTATACAAACAGTCTTAACAAAAGTTTTAAATACACTTCACTAGTTTCTGCTTCACAGTCTTTACATCATCAAGTAAAGATAGTAAAGATAATAGCCAAAAAACACGGAGGTGTTTGTTAGATGAAAGCAATACAAGCGATAAAAAAGATGGTGGCTTTAGGGATGGGTTTAACGATGGTTGGAGCGACGATCTTCGGAGCGTCAGCTGCAAAGTTGTCTGATTGGCCTGCGCCTTTTGTAGTGAACGGTACGCCGGCTTCAAATCTGGCGATTGTTGTAGGTGACCAAGCAGATGGTTCAGACGTGGTTGGTGCAGTTGACATCATCCAGAGTTTGCAATCACAGGCAGTTGTGAGAACTTCTGCTGCAGGTGCGCCTTCGCAACTCGTGGTTGAGGGTGACGCAGTAGAGATTGGTTCTACTTCAGACTTGCTGGAAATCGGCGAGATGATTGGTGACGTTCGTGAAACTTTGACAGAAGTTGACTTGGACATGCTGAAGGGCGGTCAGATAGTCACTGATGAGGGTAGCACGGAATTCAACCAATACTTGAGATTCCCGTTGCCAGGTCAAGTAACAGACCCAACGTCAACATCAGTTATTTTTGCAGAAGATGAAAGAGACCGTGTTGGTCACTACTTGTTTTTTAACGATGGTGACTCGATATTCCAGTGGGAGCTGGAGTTTGAAGAAGGTCTTGAGTCAGAAGTTGAAAACGATGACTTGAACGATTTGGAAGACGAGGACGTTACAGTTCTTGGCCAGCCTTTCGTCATTGTTGACACTGATTTGAGAGTCAACAACATAGTCTTGCAAAACTTGGGTTCTGCTGGAAACGCCTTGACTGGAGCCAACATTACTCCGGACTTGACGTTTGAGTTGATCGGTGGTGCAGTCTCAGCAGTCCTTGGCGAGAACGACAAGGAAACTTATGTTGTTGACGGCAAGGAATACGAGGTTGAAG
>CAZXKS010000045.1:0-4098 GCA_964641265.1 uncultured Methanosarcinales archaeon
AGCCAGACTAATAATACTAGTCCTATCCAGAAGAGTGGCATTAGTATTCCGCCGAATCCTCCTCCCATCATTCCGCCCATTGAGGTTGCCCTGCCCCAGTCTCCTGTTGGCTGCGCAAATGCAGAAACAGCTGCCAATATGCTTGCTAATAGAATTGATTTCATACTTATCACCTCAGCTAGATTAAGGTGAAGAATGTATTTAAAGGTTTGGTTAAGACAAGTCGTCCGCAGTTATCAGTACGTCTTTTTCCCAGTAAGGTTTGGTGAATAATCCGAATTCTATGCTTCCATCTCTTACAGTTCCACTGCGCCTGAATCCGCGGTGTAATGAAAATCTGGTTGATGTTTCGTTTCTCCACGGTTTTTGTGGAATTACTCCTGCTGCCCCTGGAATTCTTTCTCCTTGCACAATGCGTTCCCACGCATCAACAAGTCTTCCTGCAACAAATGCAGGCATGTTTGGTCTCATGTATAACTGGTCGACATAGACCATTCTTGGATTGGAATTTTGCACGGCAACAAGCACAGGGTCGTTTACTCCGGCTGGTAATAAACGGTTTTTGATGGCATTAACATCATACGCTATTATGTACGCCAGTATTCTTTGGCCGTCTTCCAGCATCAAAGATAGTTGTGGTTCTTGCAGTTTTGCAGTCAAATCTCTTTCTGATATTGGGTATTCAAAGAATCCAGAATGTGGAACAACACCTCTTTGAAGGTCTTCTCTTGTTACAGCTGCTGACCTGAATAAGTCATAAATCCGCTCAGCATCGCTTAATTTTATTGTTCTGATCTGCATAAAGCCACCCGATCTATATACTTCAGTATATGTTTATAAAATTATCGTCATTTTCACTGGACGTCTGCTTCAGAATACAGTTCTTCTTCATCCTTGAGGAAGTCGAATGCCTTGCCTGTCTGCGCAATCTTATTTATGTCAAGGTGTTTAGTGTTCATTGAAATTTATTTAAGCAAATGTGCTTAATAAGCGTTTCGCTGAATGTTCCGTAAACCTTTCGGAAAAACCGTAAACTTTACGGATTTTGAATCAACAAGCTTAAATATCAGTTTGTCATAGTAATCTGTATGAAAACAGAAACCGTTCTTGTTGAAAAAAAGGAGCGCAAAAAGCTTAGCTCTGAAGATCAAGAATTTGTGGATGGTTTTGTAAGAAGTCTTGAAGACATCAAGCACGGCCGTATTAGGCGCGTTGCTTGATAATTTCTTTAATTAGTTGATAATACAAGGCAAGTTTGCTTTTTATTTCGTCTATTACATCTTGCTGCTGCTTTTTATCGCTTGTTTTAACTAGAAATACAGTGTGATGTTCTTCATAAATCAAATAATAAACACGCTTTACGCCAAGCTTTTTCTCTCGAAGGAAGGTATATCCCAATGGGTCTCCAACGTACGGATTGAATGCTAATTGTTTTTTTTCAAAATTTGCTACTTTTTTCTGTTCTTCGTTGGAGAAATATTTCGTTAACTCTTTTTCAAATTCATATGTGTGATGCACAGCATACATGCCGTAGATAAGATTTCGGTCCTTAATATTTGCATCGCAGAAAATTCCGTAAACTTTCCGGACAATCCGTAAACTTTCCGGTTTTACCCTAAATTTGTTGTTAGCTACCTGACGGTGCTACTGTTTAATTTTTTTTATTGACGTTTTGCAAAATCAAAAACTATTTAAACAACCTGTAATTAACTATCGTTATGCAAAAAGAGTTTATGTGTTGTTGTTAACTGTTTTCTTTATAGTTTAATCTATTTTTCCGTCGGTGCTGTTCATTTTCTGGAGCACTAATCGTTAAAAAAACGTGAGGTGTTTAACATGACTGAAGCAATATTGTTGCAACCTGTAAAGAGCAATAGGTATGTTGGTTGGGTTGAGAGGGAGTACGAGGGTACTTCGTACTTGCTTTCTCCGAAGGATTTGAGAATCGCGTATGAGTTGGATGGGAAATATGTAGAGTTGACTTGGAGGAGGAGTGTTGGCAAGGTTGGGCCAAATCAGGGCCAATCAATGGAGGACTATGTTGGCAAGAGGCTGCGCTGGCAGGCCGACAAAAGAGATGTGAAGAATATTGCCACCGTGCTGACTTCTTTGGAAGTGCAGTATGGCAGGAGGGGTGTGTGATGTGCGATGGTTACACGTTGGAGGACGAGTATGAATTGTTAGGAGGCCATGAGCATGAACTTGTTTAGTACGCCATTCGGAGAAGTAGTTTATTCCAATTACGCAGATTATTGTAGTTATTTCATCACGTGGCTTTGTTTCCACTGCCAGTACATTCTTCTTAGACTGGTTTCGTCAAAGAACTTGATTTTTTTGCCTTGTTCTATTAGTAATAGGGCATCTTCTAGATAGTCGAAGGCGTGTTTTTGGTTTTCGCCTTCGTTTGGCAGTGCCATGTAAGCTGCTGATTTTGCTGCATAGCCGTCTGGTGATTCCGGTAAAAACTCTGTGTATTTGTGCGCGTCTATTAAGCAGAGATTAATGAGGGGTTCTCTTTCTTCTGGTTTTAATTTCAGCGCTCTTTGCAGGTTTGCTTTGTAGCGTCCCATTCTGTAAAGCCCGTTGTCTGCTCTTTCGATTGCTCTTGTGTAATCTTGTGCTGCAATGTCATCTCTTTCGTGTACTGTGGCGATTAATCCGTTGTGGAAGGCAATTAAGGGTGTGAGTTTGCCAATAATTTCTTCCAGCGCTTTTTCTGCAGGGGATGGCCCGCTGTTGCAGCCTAGAAAGAATGCCAGTCCTCCTATCACCAGTTTTTTCATTTTTGTAAATAAAAGCATGGGAACTTTATATTGGTTTCTTAAGAAACCTTTTTATAGACGATAAAGAGGCGCATTTTTATGAACAGGGCATATATTGTGATTGGCGCGTCTGGCGGGCTTGGAAAGCTTGTTGTTGACAGGCTTTTGGCAAACGGGGATTATGTTTTGTCAAGCCAGCAGTCGCGTGATACTAGGAATCACCCGCATGGAACTGTTTTTACTGGAGATTTGAAGAGCAATCTTGAGGGATTTCTTGCTTATACAGCTGATTATGTGCGGTATACGCGCACGTGTGGTGGCATTGAAACTTATGGTTTGTTTAACGCGATTGGTATTCCTGTGCGGGTTGCTGGTGACGCTTCTGGTGAGGAAAAGTCAAGGGTGGTGCGTGAGTCGATGAGGATTAATTGTGACATTCCTTTAAGGATAGCTAATCATTTTGCTGGTTTGGTCGGGGAAGGCAGTGTTGTGTTTTTGAGTTCTCAGCATACTGTGGAAAAAACCAAAGGGAAGGAGCCCTATTGGAAGGCAAAGCTTGCTTTAGAAGAGGCTGCTGTCAGGCTTGCTAAGCAGTATCCAAAATTGCGCGTCAACACTATTCTGCCTGGCAATCTTGGGCTTGGAATGTCTGCTGCAAAAAGGGCGGATTATGAGAAGGAAGGCACTCTTGTTGATGTTGGCATGATTGTTGATATTTGTTTTAAGTATCTGGTTTCTCCGGGTGAGACCGGCAAAAGAATTCTTGTTGCCGCCGACGAAGGGGTAACCGTAACAAGAGAAATATGATTGTCTCTTTCCAGTGGTTAAAAGAGAAAGGTTTATATGTGCAGAAGAATATATATGAGGTATTAAGCCAAAGGTGACAACAGGTAAAAATGCTAAAACTTCCACTTGAATTCTTGCTTGAAAAGGGATTTGCTGAGTTGGGCATTGGTTTGAATAGGCGCGTCTATGCAGAGGATGTTGTCACAGAGGCTGCCGTTGATGATGCTTTTGGTGAGACAACAGTCGCTGCCTATGTCAAGAGCGCACAAGAGTCAGGTGTTCCAATTGGCGAAAATGCGGAGAGGCTTACGCCTGCTCAGTGGGACGTGTTGGCTTTTGAGGGGCAGCCTTCTTTTTTCACAAGAACATCCAATCCTATTCGTGGTTGGACTGTGGAATACAGGGTTGAGTCAACCGAGCAAAGGGATTTCTATGAATCAGAGGCTGATAGGCTGATTCGTGAAGGAAAGGTTGCAGAGCAATATGTTGTTTTAAATTATTGCGGCCGTTCAAATATTCAAATTGATATAAACACTATGCCGGATGACCC
>CAZXKS010000045.1:4198-5901 GCA_964641265.1 uncultured Methanosarcinales archaeon
CCAGTTAATCTCTGCTTCAAAAACTTCAGCTTCTGAAATAGTGCCATCTGCCAGCACATATTCCACTTTTCCCATTTTCAGTAGGTGGTGCTTCTGTATTAATTCCAATGGTAGAAGAAGTGATCCATTGAATCCGGTGTCGATTAAAAATTCGATTTCCTTTTCTTGTACATGAAGAGATGCAAACGGCAGTCCAAACAAATATCTTGTGTTCATACGCACCCAACAAAATATGTTGCTCTTGCACCGATGCGTTTGAAATAAAATTCTTTGTCAGGATATTTCTGGTGCCCTTTTTCATATGCCTCCATGGTGTCAGCGCCAATAAAAAAGTCTCCGCTTTGTGGTTCTATAGCTACAATTTTGCCCTCGCTGCTCTTTAACCTGTTCTTTATTTGTTCGTATATTTCTCGTGCGTGTTTAGTGTTCATTGAAATTTATTTAAGTAAAGGTGCTTAATAAGCGTTTCGCTGAATTTTCCGTAAACTTTCCGGCTAAATCCGTAAACTTTACGGATTCAAACAAATGCCATTACAACATTCGTTATTAGAACGCCTAGCAGGACAAAGCTTACTGATTTCCATATCGCGTTTGCTCTGCTTTCGTGCGTGATGCCTTGTAGCATTGTCAAAAACATTCTTCCGCCGTCTACTGGTCCGAGTGGCACTAAATTAAACAGTCCTACGCCGAGGCTTAGCAGATAAATCCAGAATATCAAGTCTTTTATCCATAGCGCAACATAAGTTGCCCATGTTGGCGCTTTTAATGGGCTGTCGACGTATACTCCCAGCCATGCTTTTTTGTTGTCAGGGTTTTCTCCTAGTGTGACGTCTCTTACTGCTTCTGTTGTTACTATGTTTACCATGTCTCCTGGATTTGATTCTTTTAGTGCTGTGCTGAAGTCTTCTGTTTCTTTGATTGCTTGCCCGTTGATTTCTATTATTTTATCTCCTATAGCCATGCCTGCTTGTTGTGCTGGCGGGTTGCCGTCCATTAGTTCTGTTACTACCACTCCGTCTTTTGAGTAGAAAGTATCAGTGTATGGTGTTATGACTGTGAACATCAGCAGCATTAAAATTAGTCCTGTTACAATGTTTGCTGCCGGTCCTGCTGCGTAGACTGCCAGTTGTTTTTTTCTGGATGCTGTTGTGAGTTTTTTCTCGTCTGGTTCTACGAACGCTCCTGGAATTAGTGGCACTAGAGCTCCTAAGACTACCAGTCCTGAATTTTTGACTGGTAAATTGTAAACTCTTGCCATTACTCCGTGCATTCCTTCGTGTATTATTAAAATTACAAAAATGCTTGTTATCCAGTAGAAGAATGGCACGTAGAATACTCCTTTTGCTTTGAATGGCAGCACTACTCCTACTGTTGGCGTGCTTGTGCCGACAAGTATTGTTATTAGGCTTCGTGCAAGGTCGAATGTTACAAATGCCATGCCTATGAAGCCTAATCCTATTATCCATGGCGCTAATGTTTCAAAAACGCGTCTGTATTTTCTTGCTAATCGTTCCATTGTTGGAATGCCTGTTTTTGTTCTGTACATTGCCGCGTAGAATATTCCCCACCTGTGGAATGATAGTTTGCTTCTGTTGTAGAAGACTGCCAGTGCTAATACTGCAATGAGAGAAATCGTTGCTGCAGTATCAAATGAAACCATTGTTTAAAGCGTGGCGCTTTTGTTAATAAAAGTTGTGTTTTAT
>CAZXKS010000046.1:0-5869 GCA_964641265.1 uncultured Methanosarcinales archaeon
TCGCCTTGTAAATAGCTTTCAATGTCATCGGCTGCTTCTTGCATGCTTTGGTAGCGTTCCTCAACATTCTTTTCGAGCATTTTCAGGCAGATTGTTTCCACATCGCGGTCTATTCTGGGATTGAGTTTTCTGGGCGATTTTGCTTCTTGGTTTACGATTTTCATTAAGGTGTTGATGTGGTTTTCTCCATCAAACGGCCTGATAGAAGTCAGCAGCTCATACAACACTATTCCTAGTGAGAATATGTCGCTTCTATGGTCTATTTTCTCATCGCCTGTTGCTTGTTCTGGGCTCATGTAGTTTGGCGTGCCAAGAACTGTTCCTGACTGTGTGAGTTGGTCTTGTGTTTTGATTTGTTTTGCTAGTCCAAAGTCTCCAACCAGTGGTTTGTCGCCGTCTACGAATATGTTTGCTGGTTTGATGTCTCTGTGTATGATGTTTTTGGAGTGTGCGTGTTCTAGTGCGCGTGCAACGTCTCTTGTTATTTCAAGTGCTTTTCTTTCATCAATTTCGTCTTCGTCAAGGATTTTTTCTAGGGTTTTTCCATTTACGTAGTCCATTACGATGTAGTGTATTCCTTCTTCAACGCCTACGTCATGTACTGCTACGATGTTTGGATGGCTTAGTTGTGCGGCTGATTGTGCTTCTCTTAGAAATCTTTCAATCAACTCTTCAGGAGCGTTTGCTCCTGCTATCATGGTTTTGATCGCAACTTCTTTTTTTAGTCCTTCATGTCTTGCCTTGTATACTACTCCCATGCCTCCTTTGCCTAGTTCAGAAGTAATTTGGTATTTGCCGAATTTTTGGCCTGGCTTTAATCTAGCTGTTTTCTTCAGAGTTTCTCCTGGTCGTGGCGCTCGTGTTATAGTATCGTCTTCAAAATTGACTTCTTCCCCCATATGTCTTAAGAAGTATTTAGAGTATTTAAAGCTTGAGATTACTCAAGGGGGACGAAATTAATGCAAGAGCAAAATTTATATACTATGTACACGTACACATACACATGGGAACCAAAACTATCTCAATCACAGACGATGCCTATGAGGAACTCAAGGCATTGAGGCTTGCTAAAGAGAGCTTTTCTGAGGCAGTCAAACGCCTCTCCCAAGCAAAAGGAAGTTTGAAGGATTGTTTGGGACTCTGGAAAGATCTCACAAAGGAAGAACACAGAACGATTGAAAAGGCGATGGCTGCAGGACGCCAGTCGACACAGAAAATGCTGAGGAAGCTACATGGCCACGCTGCTTGACAGCACAGCGTTGATTGACATTCTTGAGGAAAACCCTGGCGCGCATGAATTAGTTAAAAGCCTGGAAGATGAAGCAGTGTTCACAACGCGGATTAACGTATTTGAGGTGCTGGTTGGGGTGTTCGCGCTCGGCAGAAGTACCGAGCAGAGGCTAAAGGAGGCAGAAAAGTTGTTCTCACGCTTAAACATACTTGAACTAAATTCCGCATCTGCTAAAATAGCTGCCAAAATACAGGGAGAACTTTATCAAAAAGGGCAGCCAATAGATGATACCGATTGCTTAACAGCCGCGATCGGACTAGTGAATGGTATAACAACCGTCGTAACGAGAAACAAAAAACACTTCGAGACTATAAAAGAAATAACCGTAAAGAGTTATTAGTGAAAATTTAACCGTAGCATCTTCCTTAAACTTTTATTTTTTTAATTTTTCTTCAATAGAATCAAGAGTTCGCAACTTATAGCAATCCTTAAATACCTGTTTTCTCAGCCAGTTTGTATGGTCTGGAATTGGTTTTTTAGGGACGCGTTCGTGGACTTTGAAAAGAGGCTTGAACGGCTTGATAAGTTTGTTAGGATAGCTCAGGCAGACGTTAAGATAGAGCATTATCAGGAGCTTAAAAGTCATCTCAGGAAAATGTTTTCTCTCTTGCCAACACTTAAGAGTGACCTTGAGAAAGAGGTCGTGCAGATTGCTGGCATGCCTCCGCCCATGGCTGTGAACGCTGACAAGCTTCTGAGGCAGATTCGTGTTGTTATGCAGCAGGTAGAGAGCTATATGGGTTCTATGCTTGGGCATGTTGAACTGGCTCTTGAGATTAGAGTTCCAGCTCAAACTCTTGAACAAAAGCAGAAGCTTGAAAAGGCAATTGTTGGAATTATTGAAATGCTTCAAAATCTTCACGAGGCGCAGGCAGAATTGCTTGTGAAGTCTGCAGCTTGGAAAGTGCAAAAGGGCGCTTTGAAAAGAGCGCCTCAAATCGAGATAACAGGCAGGCTTAGCAATGGTTGGCGCCTGGCAGATATTCAAAGAGTCGTTGTTTCGCTTGGAGGAAGAGTTGAGGAGACGCGCGGCGGAGCTCATCCATATAGGATCGTGTTTGAAAAACAGAGGCCTATTCCTCTTGCAGAATCAACGCCTTGGTATATGCTTGTTAGAGAAGTGAGTAAAGCAACAGGTTTTGAAAAGAAGAATTTGATTATGAGTTTCCATAGAGGCGCGCTTCTTGCGGCGTGAGCGCCTTGGTAACAGCCGCGTATCTTTCTCGAACAGAAGGCTCGGCGTGTGGCAATAATCGTTCAACATCTACAATCTGTTCTGGATCCATGAATAGAACAACGCGGTTATCTTGTGCTGCACGGGCATAAACCTGAGGATCTCTTGTGATTGTTACATCAACGCCTTTTCGTTTAAGGCTTTCTAATGCAGAACTAATAACTTCTCCTTCAAGCGAGCTTAGCAGGGCGTTTCTTGCTTTCTGGGCATCGTGCCTCGCCGATCTCAAAGAGTGTATACTAACCATGGAGTAGTAAAAATCAGAACTAGTTTATAAACCTTTTGACATTTTTTGTGAACAAGAAGGTGGCGCGGTTTATACCAAAACTGTTTTAAACTTGTCAGTTTTTGGTTTGCGTATGCGCAAATTCCTGGCCATCTTAATGATTCTTACAGCCTGTGCACAATTACAACCATTGCAAGTGCCATACGTCAAACAGTCCGGCCCCAGCTGCGTGGAAGCTGCCATGGCCATGGCTTTGGAACATTTCGGCGTAGGCAAATTCTCAACTGAGCAATTGGACGAATTAGTTGGCAGAGACCAGAATGAGTGGACTTGGTTCAGCCAGGCTTTGCCAGTTATGCATAATCTTGGCTTGGATGTTGACTATTACTCATTATCACCATATGATAAAATAACGCCGGAATACGCTTTGGAATTTTATGGCCTGCAGATTGGCGCTGTCATCAATAAGGTTACCGACTGGCAGGAGTTGTATAAATCAATTGAATACCTCAAGCAGACCGATAAGTATCATGCTAGGGCTTTAGACTGGGAAGAAATAGAAACAGCAGTAAATAAGGGCTATTTGGTAATTCTTTTAATCGACGCCAATGTTTTGTACGGCAATGGTGGCAGTTATGGCGGGCATGCTGCAGTTATCACAGGCATCAAAGGCGACACAATCACCTATCACGATTCTGCAAAAGGCCCTAACCAAATAGCGAAGAAAGCAGATCTTATTCGCGCCTGGAGTGCTAAAGGCACTGACAATGATGCGTTTGTGGTGAAAGGCAAAAACGCTACTTGACAAGTACAAACAAATATTTTTAAACTCCTAATTTCTTCTTGTGTTTTCATGAATTTGCGTTTATTGGTTAATCCAAAAGAGGCCGAGGGTCATCCGATTGAGTTATTCTTTGTTGGGGCGGTTTATGCCTTTTTGGGCGTTATGCTTAGCCTGCTGTTATTTCCTGAGCAGGCAAGCATGGTCATGATTACTATAACTGTGGCCGCAGCCACTCCTATTGTCTTTCACATCATAACCTTTGAAACGATGAAACAGCATGTTCGCTATGTTAGCGAGCACAGGAGAGCGATGGTTGTTTTTACTTTGTTGTTTCTAGGTTTTGTTGTTGGCTATCTAGCTGGGTTTTTTATTCTTCCAGCAGGTTTTAGAGAGCAGGTTTTTTCAGCCCAGGCTCAGGCTATTACTAGTTTGACTGGCGGTTTTATCAACTTCGCGCCTATTAGTCAGATTTTGTTCAACAATCTCAGAGTGTTGTTCTTTACCGTTCTTCTCTCGTTATTTTTCGGCGCCGGCGGTATTTTTATTCTTGCTTGGAACGCGAGTGTTCTTGCATTGGCGCTTGGCAGTTTTATTCTTAACAAGATGGCGATGGGAAGCCCTATGATCGTGGCAGTTGGCGCCAGCCTCGCCAAGTATATGATTCACGGCATTCCTGAGATGGCTGCTTATTTCGTTGGCGCTCTTGCTGGCGGTATCGTGTTTAATGCTGTTGTTAGAAAGCTTTGGTCAAAGCGTGTCTTTCTGGAAGTTTTGCTTCTTCTGCTATTCGCGAGCTTGATTCTTGTTGGCGCTGCAGGGCTTGAGGTTTATTTCAAGCCGTTGGTTAGGTAAACTCCACAAAGGGGCATTGGTATTTTCCTTTTGTGAAGTATTCTGCCGTCATTGTTAAAGCCAGGTCTGCTAGGTCCTGGTGGCCTGAGTTGTATAATGTTTCAAATGCTGCCAGGACTGCTATTTTGGTATTCGCTCTTAATGCAGCATAGAAAGCATCTGTCAGTTCGCTTTTTCTTGCCGTTGCTAGGACTTTGAGGCAATCCGGCAGTGTGGTGATTATTTTCTCCATGCCTGCTTCTTTTAGAGTGCTTTCGATGTCTTCCTGGCTTGTCCTGTCTGGATGCAAATACCATGCTCGTAGAGCGCTTATTGCCCTGTATTGTGTTGCTTCTTTGCTGTCTTCTGGTGCACTTGACAAAGCATCTTCCAGCTTTAATGATTCTCCTGCTGGGCTGACAACACTACCTTGGATGGCAAATGCGAGTATTAGAAGCCGGTCTATGTCGTCGTTCTGCTCGCTAAATACTTGTTCGTATGCCTCTGTTATTCTGCGTGAGAAAATCTCTATTTTTGGCATGTCTTCACGTTGCGGGTTTGCGTTTTTGCAGTTTTTTAATACTTTGACACATTTGTGTCAAATTTATACACTACCAAATAGTAGTTACAAATCGAAAGCTTTAAATACTTCTTGTTAGTATTTCCCTATAGAAAATGAGGTTGTGATGCATGAATCCAGAATACCTTAAGGAAGGAAAACAAGTTTTAGCAGACTACGTATTTTCAACAGGTAGCGATCCAGGAAGCGACTTGTCTGATACGGTTGAAGTACTTGCAGAAAGCCGAGATAGTGCAATATTGTCGCTTGGCGGGATTGAGCTGCGCGTTTACCCAAATTTCGCGCTGGCAAAGGCTGCCCGTTTGCGTATCCTTAAGACAGGTTTTATTGTTCTTGGACGTTTTGGTTCGATAGGAAATCTTGGATATTTTTTGATGGGAAGCCCAGAATATGAAATTGCATGTTAGTTTCGGAAAACTGAAGGATACTCAGGAGGAGATTGCAAGGCAGGTTATTGTAGATGATAAAGTAAAGCCCGAAGAAATTCGTTATATTGCCGGCTTTGATGTTTCTTATTTTGGCAACAAGTGTGTTTGTTCTGCTATCGTTCTTGATTACAAAACTCTGGAAGTTGTTGAAAAGAAGTTCTTGGTAACAAAAACGCCAATGAATTATGTTCCCGGCTTCCTGGCTTTTAGAGAAGGCCCGCCTATTTGTCAGGTTTATTACGATCTGGAATACGAGCCTGATGTTTTGATGGTTGATGGCCATGGTATTGCGCATCCTGTAAATTGCGGTTTGGCAACTTTTGTTGGTGTTGAGCTTGGCAAGCCGTGCATTGGTGTTGCTAAGAGTTTGCTTGTTGGTGAGGAAAAGGAGGGGATGATTGTTTTGGAAGGCGAGACTGTTGGAAAAACTGTCAAGACAAAGGAATATGCAAATCCTTTGTTTGTATCTCCGGGAAACATGATTTCAATTGAAAC
>CAZXKS010000047.1:0-2441 GCA_964641265.1 uncultured Methanosarcinales archaeon
GCAATTTAATTGTGCGTTGTAGTCTCTAGCACTACATAGTAATTTTAATGATGATAGCTTACTGAAACCATGACTGTTATGCGTGTATCTATAGAGCCTGTTGGCGACTGGCATTATTACTTCACAAAGATATCTGATATGTCGTTTAAGGGGCCTAGAATTCTGCGTGAACAGATTGCAGAAATCAGAAGAAATTTTGGTGAAGTCGAGCGCATAAATTATGATAGTTTTAATCCTCTTGCTGATTTTCTTTCTGCACGAATTCAGCCTGAGATTAATGAGGAATCGTCAGAGCCTATTTTGAAGGATGGCCGTAGCCTTAGGGAATATTACCAGCACAATCTTGATGATGTGTTGTTTAAACTGAGAGGGCGCGACCATAATGATTTTCAGCCAGAGCATTTGTTGGATTACTTGCGCCTTGTACATCGGCGCGAGAAGGATTGCCATTATCTTCCCGCTTCTTTGCTGAACTTGATGGCTGTTGTTTGTTATAATCTTGAGATAAAACGCAGGTGCCAGCTCTACTTGGGCCCTGGTCCTGGTCGTGAGGGGAAAATTCGTATTTTCCATAGGGCAAAACGGCTGATAAAGGCTAAGGGGCTTGCTGATCATGTCCTCGAATTGAGTCAGCCAACGCCTGTTGGTGGAATTACATATACAGTTTCCCCCACTGCTGAGTTGGACAAAAAATATATAGGCTACAGAGGCTTTTTGACTTATGAAGATGTTTGTAAAAGACTGAAAAGGATGCAAAATGACGAGCGCAGAAGAAAGGAAAAAGGAAATTAGCGATTATGTTGAGGATTTAACAAAGTCTACCTCAGAGATTTTCTTGGATGGCGCTCCGCAGTTTAATGGTTTTGAATTGAAAGACCAGGTTGCTGTTCTTCAGATTTATCAAATCAAGGCTTGTGGAGGAGAATTGGCTGCGCTTGTTGAAGACAAGCCTGCTGCTGTCGAGAAAGTTGCCCAGTTATATCATGCCCAGAAGTGCGCCTTTGAGGACGTGCTGACGAAAGAGGGTTTTGAGATTGTTTCTGAAGCGCCCGCGACTTATGACGGGCGTATCGCGCTTTTGACCAATCATGGAACTTTCACGCTTTTGGGTTTTGAGAAAAAGGCAGGCAGGCTTATCACGATGAGCAGGATTCATTCTCCCAGTCTGAATATCGACCACAAGCGGGGCTCTTTAACCGGCGATTTGAGGCTTGGTTATAGCGCACATATCCTTGGCAATAAATTTGATCAAACAAGCTCTCCGTTACGCGCGTTAGCAATTAACCCTCATGGTGCGGATGATGATGAATTGGAAGCTGCCGAGTCAACAGTGCTTGGAATTGGCGAAAAAACTGCCATGATTCTTATGCGTCCAAGGGAAGAGCCTGCCTATCGCTAATTGGTCGAAAGGCATTTATAATACCTGGCTGTCCCGACGGTCATGAAAAAAGTTAAGACGCCCATGGAGCGTTTTATTGGAGAATTGCTTCGTGATTTTGGCCTTCCTGAGGATGCCGAGTTTAGTTTGGACAGCATTGCTTTCCAAGAGGAGAAGGCAGAAATTCCTCAAGGTGATATCAGAACGGATTTGACTTATGCTGCTACTGTCGCCGGAAGATACAGTGATCCTGTTGCTGCTTTGAAAACGATCGACAAGGCCATGCCGATTTATTTGAAAAGAAGGTCTGAAACGCGTGTCAGGGTTGGAAGTTTTGCTCAGATGAATTCCGGCGAAGCGCGCCTGGCAAGCGGGAAGTTTTTAAACTTGAGTGGCCTTGATGGCAGAATTCATGCGTATTTGATTGGCGACAGCACAGCTAGGTAACCCTTACTGTGACTTGGTATATTTTTGCCGTGTAGAAAACTGTTGGATCATTCTTGTATTGTCCTGTGCTGCATTCTGATGGTGGAGTGTTGTCTGGTCTTAATCCTGAGTCGTAAACGCATATGTTGAACACGTAGTCTCCTTTTGGCGTTGGCGCGCCTTGAGCAATGTTTAGATCTGCTTTGATTAGTTGTGGTATTACTTTTTGTTCGTTCTTTCTTAATCTGAATGTTGGCGTGTTGGCAAATGCTCCGAGCCATTTCTCTGTCAGGTATGTCTCGTCTACTGTTATTGTTCTGCCGTCTGGCGTGTATGCTCCTGAGAAGGTTGTTGCCATGCTAAATGCTCCTTCGGCTGCTATGTTTCTTACTCCTATTCCGTATGTTGCCGCGTTTCCTCTTTTTACTTGTTGTACGGCGATTGGTATTGCCACTAGTTGGTTTCCGGTCTTCAGCGCTGCCAGTATTTGTTCTTCTGTTTGTTTGTCTATTTCTGCTTTTAGCTGTTCTGCTCTGCCAAACCAGGTGAATAAGTAGTAGAGTGACATGGAAAATATTAGAACCGAGAGTATTAGTATGACTATTAGTCCTATGCTTAGTTCCATACCTTTTTTTCC
>CAZXKS010000047.1:2541-5486 GCA_964641265.1 uncultured Methanosarcinales archaeon
TCGCATTTGTAGTTTCCGCAGGCATTTTGTATTGGCTCGTGCTTGCAGAAGTTGTTTGTTTGTGGTCCGCAGGTATCTCTTGTTCCTTGGTTTTGGTCGTCGCAACTGGTCGGGCATGGAGGGCTCATTGTTGGTTTTACGAATGTGAATTTTTCTCGGTATTTGTTTTGCAATACGGCTTGTCTTGGCACTCTCTTGCCTGCTTGTATGTTTGCGTAGTCGTATTGTAGTTTTATTAGTAAATTAGAAAGTTCGCCTTCTATTTCTGCAGTTATGAAGTCCAGGATTAGTTCTTCTTTTATCGTGCTTCCCATTGTCCACAAGTATTTGTCTATGTCTTTGCGCGCGAGTGTTATTGTTCTGCCGTCTTGTGTTGTTGCTGTTAGCTCTGCGTTGATGATGTGTACTTCTTTGTTTTGTGGTGCTTGTTGTGTTAGTGTTAAAGTTGTTTGGAAGGTGTCTTTTTTGAGGTTGAATGGTTGGAGGTATGTTGTTTCCAGTTTGAACTTGTCTCCTGCGCTTGTGAGATCTGCTGAACTGTAGATTGGTTTAACTTGTTCTGGTGGTATTCCTTCAATGCATTGGTCTTGTATGCATTGCTGCACTAGGTATTTGCTGCTGGCTACTTTTCCTACGCATGGTGGTTTGCAGTCTGTTGGACAGGTGCATTTGTTTTCTCCTGTTTCGCATTGCTCGTTGCCGCACTCGTTTGGTATTGGCAGCCATGCGCATTTCTTGTCCACACACTTGCCTGTGAAGTGTGGCTTTGCGCAATCAGTATCTGTTTTGCATTCTGCTTTTGCGCAGGCTGCGAGAATTAATAATGCTGCTATGCATAGAATAAACACAAGCCTCTTTTTCATACTAGAGCTTCTATTTGGCTTGCTTTATAAATATTTCTTAGAAGTCTATCCAGCGCGTCTTTTTTCTTCTGGTAGTTCTACTACCTGGGTTTCTGATGTAGCTGTTACTTCTTCTTCAACAAGGCCTGCTTCTATTTGTTTTTGGATTATGTCAACGAGATTCATGATGGCTATCAAATTGTTGCCGGTAGTTAGTGGTCTGTATTCTTTTGGGTATTTTGTTGCCCAGTCTTTTGCCTTGCCGTATACGTAGTTTACTTCCATTGCTTTTTCTTTTAAGTCTTCAAACGTGCATGCTTCTGCTGCAAATTTTTCTGCCACCGTTGCGAGGGCTTTGTATTTTTCTGCTAGCGAGATTAACAACAGCAGTACTTGTCTTGGCATGTTGATTTCTTTTTTGGGGGCTTTTTTTCCCTCGACTTTTTCTTCGCCTATTGATTCTGGGTACAATGTGTAAATCAGTGCCCTGGCCGCGTTTGCTTGTGCTATGTCTTCGCCGATGAGTACCAGTGAGTTTGCCATGGCAGAAATTGCCTGGGAGGCTGATTTGTATTTTTTGAGCGCTTCAGGGCTTGTGTATACTCCGTAGGTTTCGAAAGCCATCAGGGTAAAACAGTCCATTGTTACCTTTAGCCCGGCATTTGCTAGGGCGCGTACAATCAAGATTTTTTCCTTTAATTTGGCTTCTGACATTTTTTTAAGTGCTGATAACTTGTGTTTCTGCTCTTCTCATTTCTTTAATCATTAGGTTGCGTACTGCTGTAATCTCGGCTATTTGGTTGCCCGATTGCAGTATTCTGAATTGTGCCGTGTATGCTTTTGAAAAACTATTAGCCCTGCCGTATGCATCTTCGAGCGCTTCTAACTCCTCTAAAAGCTTGTCAAATCTTTCGTTTGTTTGTGAAAACAGCTTGGCGTGGAGTGATACTGCTTTATATTTTTGTATAAGGTCTACAAGAAGAAGCAATGTTATTCTTGGTATGCTTGGAACTTTTATTCTTTTTTTGTTCGTTATTTTAATTAATTTTTTTGCATACATATTTCCGACCAGCCATTCTGCACTGTCTGCAATTAGGCTCAGCTCGACTGGGCTTTCTGTGATTTTTATTTTGTTTACTGATTCCTGAAGGTCAGCGAATGCTTCTTCCGCAGAATAGTATTTTGCTCCGATAAAGTTGACATCAGTGTATGTTCTGAAAGTCTCTTGCGCAATGAACGTGAATGTTTTTAGTGCTGCGGCCAGTCCTTCTTCTGCAGTTTTAGATATGATAATTGCTAGTTTTGATAGTGTTACAGTTGATGCCTCTTTTGCCATGTTGCTTGTGAATGTAGTTTACTATTTTAAATTTCCTATATTTCGTTGGCCAACCCAATTATCGTCTCAACGTTTTGTGCTAGTGGCCTGATCAGAGAGCTAACTTCAAAAGGAAATGCCATCATTATTTCGTGGTGTGTTTTGAGTTCCTGGGCTTTTACTTTTAGGTCTTCTCGTCGTGCTTGGTCCACCAGTGCTTTTTTTCCTATTATCGACAGCGCAAGGTATATTCTGGCATGGATTGTTAAAGACAGCATTGCGGTTCTTTGCTCGTTTTCTTTTGGGTACATTATTTTTCCTATGGTTTTTTCGAAGTCTGTTTCTTTGTCTGAGTTTTCTATGGCGAGTCCTTCTAGTTTTTTGGCCATTCTTTCTATGTGGTTTACTGTTTTATCTATTCCTCCGTACGTGCCTGGGCTTCCATATTCGTTTAGTGTACTTCTTGCGTAGGTTTTCATGACTTCTACAGTTTCCTTGAAACCTTCGTCTGCGAGAGAAATAATCTGCTCAACCGTCATGCAGTCTGGGAGCGCGCTTTAATATATTAAGCTTACCGCAGTTGTTCAAATTCTTTTACTATTATCCAGGCAAATGCTAGCATCACTATTGCGCCTGCTATTATGAACCATAGTCCTTCTTTGTAGTCTACTGCTATGCTTTGGTATAGTCCCCAGCCCATTAGCGCTGTTCCCAACCATAAGAACTTGTCCAGGACTAGTCTCATTATTTCGAATTCTTCATGTCC
Source organism: uncultured Methanosarcinales archaeon (assembly GCA_964641265.1). GTDB lineage: Archaea > Nanobdellota > Nanobdellia > Woesearchaeales > ARS49 > CABMGU01. Next base: position 5,465 of record CAZXKS010000047.1, read on the forward strand.
TGCTAAGCGTCTTTTTGCCATT
>CAZXKS010000048.1:0-5340 GCA_964641265.1 uncultured Methanosarcinales archaeon
GATGTTGCTTCTGGCATTCCAGGTGGCGGTTCCTGGCCGTACGTGGTTGCTCTGATGAGACTGCTCGGCATGCCTGAGGACCGTTTGAGAAGGGTGACGTTTGATAATGCGTTGAAACTGTATAACTTGCAAGACCGTGTTGAATACAATCCGCGAGTGCCTGATCTTGAGAGATTGGCAGAACTCCAGAAAGGGTATCATTTTGATGCTTTTGCAGGTCTTAAGAGTTAATCAAAACTTATATATATCTCCCTTCTATATCTTATTTCTAAATTCGATATGTTAGAACTAAGAACAAACGGATATGGAAGAAGCAACTCATCAACAGTCACCCGAGCAGACGAGAGTTCGGGAGGAAAACGCAGTTGTGTTAGACTTCTTGCCGCATGGTTATCCGTTTGACACTAGGCCTTCTCATAAAAAGACTCCTATAGTACAGGCTGTTGGCAAGCAGCATTTCTCTCTTCTAGAGCTTGTTCCTAAGAAGGATGTTTTTTTGCAGCCTTTGGCAGAAGTCTATATTGGTGAAGGCAAGAGGGATCAAATTCATCATATTATTGGCCGTTTGCCTATGGAGCGCCTTACTGCAACTGCCAAAAGCGAGCTTGATATGGTCTTAAAAGACCTTATCCATAACAACGAGCCGCGTTTTGTTGACTTCTTTAACAAAGCGCAGCCTTTAACGACCCGTATGCACCAATTGGAGCTCCTTCCAGGCTTGGGTAAGAAGCATATGTGGGAAATTATTGAAAAACGTGAAGAAAAGCCTTTTTCTAGCTTTAAGGATATCAAAGAACGTGTTAAACTTATGCCTGATCCTGAAAAGGCTATTATGAAGCGTATATTGGCTGAATTGTCAGGCAAGGAAAAGCATAGGGTTTTTGTAGACAGCTAAGGCTCGATTTCTTGTAGAAATCCAAAGGTTTATAAAAATACCATGATATACTTGCTTTAATACAACTCTTGGAGGGGATGTTTATGCCAGAAGGACGTTGCATGAAGTGCAAAAAGCAGGTACAGATTAAGGATCCCAAAGAAGTGACTATGAAGAACGGGATGCGAGCAGCGAAGGGAACTTGTGGTGCTTGCGGTACAAAAGTCTTCCGTATCTTAGGAAAGGCTAAATAATTCAATATTTTCTTTTTTTTAAATTCACAAGCTTTAAATATTTCTTTAACATGTAAATTTCGGGGGTGACAACTATGTATGCACCGCAAAAAAAGGTGAAGTTGATAGATAGTATTAGAAGCAATATTCTTGGTATGACGAATATCAAGGATAAGGAGCTTGCCAAGCAGATTGCTCGTGAGTGGATTCGGAAGGCGAGGACCAAATGAAGTATTTGGCAGAAGAGAAAGAAGAAGAAGACTGGGACGATTACAAAGGGTAATTGACCGTTTTGGCGGTTTTTTTTAGTTTTTTCTATTTGGCTTTATCTGGATTTTCACATCGAAGCATTTAAATAGTATACATATTTCCACACTAACATAAAAAGGTGAGTTGATGCGTCATATTCCTGTCAGCATTTTTGCAATTGTTGCAATTGTCGGCATCATGACCTTGCTTCTTTCTGTTAGTCTTATTCCAGAGCCTGTTATGTTGGCTGTTCAGTATGTTGGCCCTTCTGCAACGCCTGGAGGCAATACTGTTATCGTGCGTTTGGATGTTGGAGAGTTTTTGGGCGATGAGATTACCGCGGTTTCTGAGTCCCAGCTTGTTGCTTTGAGAAGAGGAACTGTTCATGCTAAGGAAATTTCTACTGATTATACTCAGTCTATTCGTTTTAAGGAGTCTGGCGTGTTAAACGGCGCGCATGTTGTGTTTGGTCGTGATGAGCAGAACACGGTGAGTGATTTCTTGCAGTATGATTCTGGTGATTCGCTTTTCAAGTATCAGATTGAGTTTTCTCCTGGCTTGAGGAGTGAAGTTGAGGGTGGCAGTCTTCCTGACATTGAGGATGAGGAGATTGAGTTGTTGGGTGATTCTTACACAATTGTTGATACTAAAATCAATACTGCTTCCAAGAGTATTTCTATTAAGATGTTTGGCGGTTTTGGCAGTGTGGAGCTTGAGGATTCTAATTATGGCGATGATGTTTACGTCAGGGGCGTTGAGATTAATGGGCAGAACATTGATGCTGAGGTTAAAATAAAGGCAACAGAGTCTGGTGGCAAGGTTACTGTTTACTCAATTTCTTATTTGCCTGCAGCTAACGCCGTGCGTGGTGGGGACGTTCAAGTTCTTCCTTTGCATTGTACTAGACAATATTTGCAGGACCCTCAGGCGATGTTTTCTCCAAACTTTGATATTTGTTATAAGGGTCTTGGCGCGGCTGCTGCCGGAATTCCAACAAGCGGTATTTCTGGCAATGAAGTGCTTGTCAGGCCTCGTGGTGATGATGAGTATGCTATGATTGCTACTAATAACAGAGGCCAGACTTATGATATTCCTCTTGCCCAGCTGCCTGGAAGTTGTGGTAATCGTGGCAGGGATTTCATCTTTAAGGAGGCTGCTGCTCCTGGCGCGCCGAATATTGATCTGGATGATTATTTCCTTGTCAGCCATCGTAATGATAGGACTGGTGTTTCTAATGTTTTGAGGCTTGATAGGATTGAGGGCAATACTGTTTATGTTGAGGACTTGTCTGGTAGCCAGCGTTCTTCTACTTTTGATCCAGGCACTGGTGAGGGCCAGTTTTTGATTGGTGATGGAACGTACAAGTTTGTTGTTACTGGCAACGCTCTTGCCATGGACCAGACGAATGATGGCGATATTAATGGCGGCGAGGCGAAATTTGTCTTTGCGGGCGGCACGAGAGCAGACTTTAGTGCAGGTTGCTCAAATGTTAAGATTATTACTCCTTCCAGTCTTTTTGATGAGCCTGCTGGCGATGAGACTACGGACTTTAACGTTGTGTTTGGAGGGCATATTGATTTGGTTGTTCCTTCTCCGCAGGCTACTGTTGCTGGTTATACTTTCCAGCTCCAAGGTGCGGGTGGTGGCGTTAAGCAGGGCTTGACTAAGTATGGTATTTTGTTTACTTGGGACCAGGAGAGTGATAGTGATGATTTGAAATTGGTTGTTCCTGGTGCGTATGCTGGTGGTGTTCGTGGCGGTGCAGGAGCAGAAGTTTATATCACGATCGAGCGTGCAAAGTTGATTAAGAAGACCGAGGTGCCTGCTCCTCTTCCTAAGTGTGGTGATAGGATTATTGTGAGTCCTGAGTATTGTGATCCTCCTGGCAGCGCGTGTGCTGATCTTTTCAAGCGTGTTGGTGTTTGTTCTGCTGATTGTTCAACTTGCGAGTACAAGCCCCCAATGCAGTGTGGCAATAATTTGTTAGAGCCTGGTGAGGAATGCGAGAATATGGCTGATTGTCCTGCTGGTTTTGGTTGTCAGTCTTGTAAATGCTCGCCTCTTCCTGCTTCAGCGCCTGTTTGTGGCAATAATCTTTTGGATCGTGGCGAGCAGTGTGAGAACGCTGTTGATTGCGGTCCTGGTTATAATTGCATTAATTGCTTTTGTTCTCCTTTGCCAACGGTTGAAAGGCCTGTTGAAGTTCGTCCGAACATTTTTGCGCGTTTCTTCTTGTGGCTTGCGAATTTGTTTGGTTGGGGCGGGTAAGCTTTTTATATCGTTGTTAGATTTCTATCTTTATGGGGGCTAGGAAGCTTTTCGAAGGCAAGTTTATAACTGTTGTTGAAGAGCCTATTGGCAAGTTTGTTTACGAGTGTGCCTATTTGAGGCCTTCTGTTCAGGTTATTCCTTTCATTGATGGCAAGATTTTGATGATTAAGGAAAAGCGAGATCTTGAAGGCCGTTCTAGGTGGAAGTTCGTGTCTGGCTTTTTGGACAAGCCTGGCTTGTCTGCTGAGCAGGTTGCGCAGGAAGAGCTTATGGAGGAGGCAGGTTTTGTTGCAAAAAGATTGGAGAAGTATTTTCATTTTGAGGACAAGCACACTTTCACTTTGCCTATTACTTATTACTTGGCTTATGGTTTGAGTGAGAAGAAAAAACTTAATCCTGATGGGGAAGTTATTGAAGAAGTTAGGGCGTTTTCAATTGAAGAATTATACAAGCGCGTTCTTGATGGCGAGTTTGACTTTTTGCACGAGGCTTCTGTTATCATGAAGTTGTATCGTGATTGGAAGTCTGGCAGGTTGAAAATTATTTGATTATTCCGTAGCCGATTAGTCTCCATCTGTGTCCGACGTTTCTGGACATTGTGACTCTTGCGCCTTTGTCCGCGCATACTGGCCTTCTCAGTGTGCATTTGATGGCGTTCTTTCCCAGCTCTTTTACAACTCCTACTGTTGCAGCTGCATTGACATTCAGCATCAAAATTTCTCCTAGTTTGACTGGTTCTACGACTAGTTTGTCTTTAGAACCGACAATTCTCTCTAACAAGTGTGTTTCCAGCTGCAACTCGTACCATACTTTTGGCGCTTTGCCTTCCAGAACAACAACGCTTCCAACTAATTTATCACTTTTGACAACGCTCGGGTCTAGAGAGGTCATTATTGCTATTGTTCCGCCTGGGATTACTTCTTCGACTTTTTGGCTTCCTGCCATGAGCGATATTATTTTTGTTTTTAGCGGCTTCCAGATTTTTTGGTTTTTCTCAAGTACTTCGTATCCGGGTACTATTTCTATCTCGGCGCCTGTTATTAGCTTGCCACTTTTTAGTGCGCCGCCGAGCACTCCTCCGACAATTTTTCCTGGTTCTGATCCGGGTCTGTTTATGTCAAAGCTTCTCGCGACGAACATTACCGGGTCTGCTGTGAGGTCTCTTTTTGGCGTTTTGAAGCGTTCTTCAATTGTCATTATCAAAACATCGAGGTTTATTGAGTGTATCGCGCTCATTGGTATGATGGGCGCGTTTTCAAACTTTGTGCCTTTCAGGAATGCCTTGATTTCATCATAATTTTTCTTTGCTTGGTCTTCTTTGACCAGGTCTATTTTGTTTTGTACAACTATCAGATTGTCAATGCCCACAATCTCCAATGCCTGCAAGTGTTCTCTTGTTTGTGGTTGTGGGCATGTTTCTGTTGCAGAAATGAGCAATAGCGCTCCGTCCATTATGTTTGCGCCGCAGAGCATTGTTGCCATTAAGCTTTCATGTCCTGGCGCGTCCACAAGGCTTATTTTGCGCAGGAATTCTGCTGGCTCTTTGCACTTGTTGCATGCCTGGCTTACACCGTACGCGTCTGCTCCTTCGCATTTTTTGCACTTGTAGAATGAAACGTCAGCATATCCTAGTCTTATTGTGATTCCTCTTTTGATTTCTTCTGAGTGCGTATCAGTCCACTTGCCGGATAAGGTCTGCACTAGTGTTGTTTT
>CAZXKS010000049.1:0-3427 GCA_964641265.1 uncultured Methanosarcinales archaeon
AACCATATGTGTTCGAAGATGTGCGCTATGCCTTTGTATTGTTCTGGCTCGTTTTTCGCTCCTGTGTGTATCCAGAATTGTATTGTTACTAAGGGTATCGCGTGTGCTTCTTTTATTGTTACTAGCATTCCGTTGTCTAGTTTTGTCACGTCTAGTTCTTCTTGGAGAGAAGTTAGTGGTACGTTGACTCCTGCAAGCGGGTTGAGGTAGTAGTATGCTGTGATTGCGAGGGCTGTGACTATTATTAGTGCTATCACCGCTTTTTTCATTGTACTTGCTCTTTTTGTAGATTATTTAAATCCTTCGCATCACAATCTTTTTAAATAAAGTTGCGTTCTTACCATTTATGAGCTCTGGTACGTATTTTGTTGCCGGCATTATTTTTGCTGGCTTGGTTGTCGTTTCTGCTTTTTTGATTGGCTCGAATGAGAGCATTACTGGGCTTGCGGCCAAGACGACTTGTTCTGGTGGCATGGCGATTACTGACGGCTATGGCAATTATTGTTATATGTCTAGTGGCTCGTGCGATGCGAGCTGTACTAGTTGTGCGATTTCTGTAAAGGTTGTTGACCGGAAGATGTTCTTGCAGCGTTGTAGTTCTGGTAGATAGAAATAAAATGGACCCGGGCAGATTGTTCAGAGTAGCGAGCGAATGTGAGCACTCTGAACTCGAGCAACGGAGTTGCGAAGACGTTCGAATCTGCCTTTGATAGAAATAAAATGGACCCGGGCAGATTCGAACTGCCGACCTTCTCCGTGTAAGGGAGACGTTATCTGCGGGTCTCCTGCAGCCGCAAAGAAACTAGCCGCTAAACTACGGGTCCGTAAGTTTGCTGTCCATATATGCATTTAAAAACCTTTCTCGCAATAACATTTATATACAGTCCTTCTCCAGTTTTAGTCATGCAAGACCGTATATTTTCGTTGCTTGTTGAGCAGAATGAGATTAGTTGGAAGTCTATCATTTTTGAATTGATTAAGTCTGAGGAAATGAATCCTTGGGACGTGAATATTTCTTTGCTTACTCAGAAATATATTGAGCGTTTAAAGCAGATGAAGGAATCTGACTTGAGGGTTGGTGGCAAGGTTCTTTTGGCTGCTTCAATTTTGCTTCGTGTGAAGAGCAATAAGCTTGTTGGTGATGACTTGGACGAGTTTGATCGTTTGATCGCTGGCACTGATGTTTCTCAGGAACAGTTTTATGACGAGCTAGAGCAGGAGTTGGCCAGGGGCGAAGAGTTGGGGTTGAAAGAGGAATACGAGCTGTTGCCGAGATTGCCGCAAGCGCGTAGAAGAAAAGTTAGCGTGTATGATCTCGTTAAGGCTTTGGAGAAAGCTTTGGAAGTAAAGCAGCGGCGCGTGTTGCACAGCATGCCTCCTTTTATGGAGCTTCCCGCGCGTAAGTTTGATGTTACTGCCGCAATTTCTAATTTGTTTCAGCGTATTTTGTCTTTGTTCGGTGTTAGGAAAAAGCTGACTTTCAATGATTTGTTGCCTGGCGAGTCAAGGCAGGACAAAGTTTACACTTTTATTCCTTTGTTGCATCTTTCTCATCAGCAAAAGGTCGAGCTTGAGCAGGCAGAACCTTTTGGTGAGATACAAATTAAGATTCAGGAGGGTAAAAATGTTCAGCAATGATGAAAAAGAGTATTTGAGGGTTTTGTTGAAGCGCGAATTGGATAATTTTAGGAAAGTGCAAAAAATTCCTGGTGACTTGGAAGCGTCTTTGAAGTTTTTGAAGGCCGCGCACGAGTATGGTCACTTTTTGGAAAAATTGTTGGAGAGCTTGAAATGAACGAGCCGCCTAAGGAAGTCAAGCAGAAATATATGGAGTTGCAGATGCTTCAGCATCAGATTCAACAGGTGCAGAAACAAGTGCAGGCTTTGGAAGCTCAGGCTGAGGAGATGGATGTTGTGCTTCAAGCCTTGGATGATTTTTCCAGTTCTAAAGTTGGTAGTGACATGTTTGCTACTTTGACTCCTGGTTTGTTCGTAAAGGCCAAGCTCGTGCAAACAGATGCTGTACTATTGAACGTTGGCGGCGGTGCCATGGTGGAAAAGAATGTTCCCGAAACCAAGAAGATCATTGCCACTCAAGCTGTAGAGTTGCGCAAGTTGCAGGAGGAGCTTACAGAGCAGTTGCAAAAGCTTGCAGTTCATGCTGAAAAGGTTCAGGAAGAGCTGAGGAAGCTGATTAAATAAAATGTTCAATTTTCTTAAGGAAAAACTGAAGGGAGTATTGTCCAGGTTTACCAAGAAGGTAGAAGAGGAAGCTCCTGAGGAAAAGGTTGTTGTTGAGAAGGAAGTTAAGGTTTCTCCGCCAGAAAAACCGGTTGAAAAAAAGATCGAGAAGCCCAAAGTTCCTAAAGTCGAGGCTAAAAAGCCCGAACCCGAAATTAAGGTTGAAAAGCCAAAAGTTGTTGAGAAGCCTGAGATTAAGCCGGAAGTTAAGGTTGTTGAAGTCAGGGCAAAAAAACCAGAAGTTAAGCCTGTCGAACCTGAAGTTAAGGTTGAAGCGCCAAAAGTCGAAGTTAAAGTAGAAGCGCCAAAAGTTGAAGAGAAAAAAGGTTTTTTTGCGAAATTAAAGGAAACTTTTGTTGGCGAGGCCAAGCCAGAAGAAGTCAAGCCTGAAGTTAAGGCTCCTGAAATAGAAGTTCCTGAAAAGAAAGGCTTTTTCCAGCGCATTACTGAAACAATTACTACCAAAAAGGTTAGTGCTGAGAAGTTTGATGAACTTTTTTGGGATTTGGAGCTTGTCTTGCTTGAGAATAATGTGGCTGTTGAGGTTATTGACAAGATTAAAACAGATTTGAAGTCTGAGCTTGTCGACAAGCCTATTCCGCGTGGCAAGGTTGATGAGACTATTGCAAATTCTTTGCATGCCAGCATTGAAGATTTGTTCAGCGTGCCTTCTATTGATTTACTCGCTCGTGTTAAGCAGAAGAAGCCTTTTGTTGTTTGTTTTGTTGGCGTGAATGGTAGCGGTAAAACGACTAGTATCGCGAAGGTTGCCAAGTATTTTCAATTGCATGGTTTGAGTGTTGTTCTTGCTGCTGCTGATACTTTCCGTGCAGCAGCGATTGACCAGCTACAGTTACATGCTGACAAATTAAATGTTAAGCTTATTCGTCATGATTATGGTAGTGATCCTGCCGCTGTTGCTTTTGATGCTATCAAGCATGCTGAGGCCGCAAAAAAGGATGTTGTTCTTATTGACACTGCCGGCCGCCTGCATAGCAATATCAACTTGATGGATGAGATGAAGAAGATTATGCGTGTGGCAAAGCCTGATTTGAAGGTTTTTGTTGGAGAAAGCATTACAGGGAATGATTGTGTTGAGCAGGCTAAGAAGTTTGACGAGGCTGTTGGCATTGATGGTATTATTTTGGCCAAGGCTGATGTTGATGAGAAGGGCGGTGCTGCTATT
>CAZXKS010000049.1:3527-5069 GCA_964641265.1 uncultured Methanosarcinales archaeon
AACTTTGACTGGTAAAAGGGGTCAGCATTTAGCTGTATTTTTCATACTGTTGGTGGTCTTTGGTGTAGTTTTGTTTCTCGGCATTGATTTCACGCCAAGTATTACTGGCTTGACTTTTGTTGAGGGTAATGAGAGTACGGCTGTTATTTCGGGTGTTTCTAGCTTTGGAGTTCTTGTTGGAGGAAGTCCTCTTAATACTTCTAATTATTCTGGCAGCCTTGCAGTTGACTTCCTTGATGGTTCTGATATTTTGGCTTCTTTTACTTGGGATTTTGATAATAATGTTTTGAACATGTCTAATGTTACTGTTGAGCGCACTGCCTCTGGTCTTTCTGTTGGCGGTGTGAGTGTTTCCAAGACATTTTATGTTGGCAAGTCAAGTTCCAATTATGTTTGCATTCGCGATGTTGACGGCGCAAGCATTGCTAGTATTTCTAGCGATTGTTCTGATACTAGCGAGGTCATGATTCTTTGTGACGGTTCTTTGCAGGCTGGTTATACTTGCAGTTCTTTCAATTCTACTGCTTTTGTTGTTTCTGGTCTTGCGAATTCTGCTGTTGTTTCTTTGCCGTTGGACATTATTGCTGTTGTTCTTGATGTTTTAGGCCAGGGCGCTTTCACTGATTTGAATGTTTCTGGTATTGGTTTTGATAGTGGTTTTACTGCAGTGTTTAGTGATCCGGAAATTTCAGTATCGAATTCGAGTTTTATCAACTCAACAAGCTTGAATATTACTGTTTATGTTGGTTTGAATGCGGCAGAGGGTATTTCTTCTCTTGTTGTTACAAATCCTGATGGCAATTTCACGAGTTATGGCATCACGATTGTTGAGGGCCCGTTGAACATGTCGAGTTTGAATATTATGCCCAAGTACGTCACCCTCAATAACCTTCCAACGCTGTTCAACTTGAGCGTACAAACTGCGCCAGGAGTGCAAAAGTCAACGCTAAACTTTACCAACTCAACGTTAGTGGTTGCAAACTCTCAGATTACTGGCGGCGTGATTAACTTGTCCAACGTCACTGACCCACCAGACGTGTTCTATTTCACAGGTTATGGTACAGTTACGCCTTCGGGCACGTATGACGATAATGAGTTTTACACCGACGTTATTCAGTCCTGGCCGTGCAGCAGTGGCTGCGCCAAAGAACAAGAAGGCTATCTATCAAACTATATTGGTGCTGGGCCGCTCCTCATTGATATCACTGGTGTAACTCTCCCGCCAGCATTTGTCGCGGTGTTCGGTCAGATGGGTAATACCGTCAATGTAATCTTGACAACATCTGTAGTGTTTGGTTCTGTTTTTGCAATGACGACAGTTCCGACTTTCATTGATATTTCCACCACATCTGGTGCATGTGTGCCCAACATACTAATGGCTGTTCCTCCAACTCCGGGATTGTTTGTTGCTGTAGGCGATCCTGACGGCATCACTACATTTGTTTGTCCTGATGTTACTGATACTTTCACAGTAGACCTCGTCCCACCGCCTCTCATTGGTGATTTTATCACTTTTGGAAGCGAGCTTGAGCTTATACCAAT
>CAZXKS010000050.1:0-5045 GCA_964641265.1 uncultured Methanosarcinales archaeon
ACTACGAAATTGAGATTAGGCTGAATAATGGCCGAGAAGTAGATGTCCATCTTGATGAGAACTTCAATGTGCTCAGCACGGAATACGACTAGGAACATTTATATTTTTTCCTTTTAATTCAACATAATGTGGTGATAAACATGAAACAAACTAAAATCATATGTTTAATAGCAATGTTATTGTTATCCGCGACATCAGTATTTGCTGAAGAAGAGAACGATGACTGGCAATTATTCGGCCTCGAAGGAGAGAAGCTGTTCAACCTGGGCAGCGGAATACTCTCAACAGCGTTGTTTGCGCTAACATTTATAGCGTACACTCGAACAAAACAAAGCAGACTATTGTATGTTTCGTCCGCCTTTTTCCTGTTCGCAGTAAAGGGCTATCTGGGAGCGCACGAACTATTCTTTGGAGAACTACTGTGGGTTGACCCAACAGCAGCTGTACTCAACTTCGCGATACTGTTATGCTTCTTTTTTGGAATCATGAAAAAATAGGTGCACGATGCCATACCTGTCTGACAAAGACAAAAAAATACTAGAACTAGAGACGAGAAAAAAGATCTATCTAGTTATTAAAAAATTCGCCGGAAGCCACTTCAGGGAAATCCAGAGAAAAAGCGAGCTGGCGGTAGGCTCTGTACAATACCACCTCCATTATCTCGTCAAGAACGGCCTTGTAAAAGAAATAAAGAAAGACAACAATCTGGTGTACTTTCCACGGGAATTCACATCAGGAAACACCGCCCTGCTTAGTTTTTTGCGGCAAGAAAGCATCAGAAAAATTATCCTGTTCATAATGATTAACAAAGGCTGCAACCACGAACAAATTGTCAAGTACGTCGGCCTTTCACCCTCTACAATCTCCTGGCATCTCAAAAAATTGCAGCAGCAGGGCATAATTAAAGCTGACAAGAAAGGAAGAAAGACATTCTACCGGCTGTCATGCGATGAACAAACAATAATCAACTTACTCATCACCTACCAAGAAAGCTTTGTAGACACACTTGTAGATCGCGTTATTGAAATGTGGAGCCTTGGATAAATTAGAGCGTTGCAATTAATACGGCATGTAACTAACGCCACACACAGGAGTTGGCTGCACTTCGTTGTTGGCGTTTATTACACTTACAGCGCCCCACGGATAAGTGTCAGGCTTGCCAACAAGCACTTCGAGAATTTTCTCCCTGACGGCTTTCTCGCTGTCAATACCCTGGCTTTCAGACCCGGTTGTTCGCGCGTAGCAGAACAGGTTTCCGAACGGCCTGTTAACAGTGAATGGGTCAATGCCTTCGCCAAAGGCTAAATCAATTGGTGCTGTATAACACGTAAAGCGACCGTTTGGTTTTGTGATGTGCGCCTTCCAGATAAGATCAGCACGACACTTGCTAATCTCTCCCTTATGAGTGCCGCCCAAAACCAAAAATGCTGGAAATCTGGTGCCGTAAAGCTCGATCACATCAGCATAACCCGGATACTGCATGTCAGGACTGACTGGAAGCGGCCTAGCAATGCCCTGCTCGCCACCCGGATACCGGCCATACACCGTGCTAATACCTGCACGAGTTTCAGATGCCAACAAAAAGACTGCAAGTACTGCAACAATAATAACAGACCAAAAAACCAACAATTCTCCGCGACCCATATTACCTCTTTTTCAAGAAGAAAAGTTATTCTTCTATTAAAACTAAACGGTTTTACGTACACGGACTCTGCGCAGGCTCCACAAGGCTCTTTTTGACGGTAAAAGAAATCTGCTGTCCGGCCCTGAGAAAATGAACCAATGACGGGTCAGTAATATGAATGCTAAAACACTGGCACAATGAACTGTTAGCAACAAAATTATCACACTCCTGCACAGAATCAGGCGTGGACGAGCTCGGATCCAAATCCTTAAAACAACCAACAGTATCAGCCGCGGGACAATTATTACAGCTTGAACCGCTGCAGCCAGGCGAACTCACAGCGCTGAAAATGTAATTATCGATGCTGGCATTTGTAGCATTCACACCTCCGATAGTGAAATTGGTCAGAGTGGCATTCAAAGTAGCATTAACAGTACCATTATTAGTCAGGAAAAACGCGCCATAATTCGGAGCGCCCACATCACACGTTGTAGCATTTGTGGGCAACGTGCTGCTTGAAGCAGTTCCATCATTATCACAATCAATAAAACCATTCACACTCGCCTTATCCCCGCACGTGTAAAACACCACAGAATCCAAATCCTGGAAAGCACCAGCATTGCAATTAATGGTATCCTTAGACATGACCAAATCAAGAACAGCAGGCCCTTCATTTGCAGCATAACTAGTCCACTGGGTTACATTAAACACAAAATCGCCGCCAGAGAAACTGACCTCTGTGCAGATGCTTGGCGAACAAGCAGCAAACGTTCCATCGTTCTCAAAATCGACAACAGGGTCGGGGTTTGTGAACGGCAGATCCAACAAATTGATTTGAGCCGTAGTATTGAAAGCTGAGAAAGTTGAAGAATTCAGGAAACTTCTATTGAAAGTGATGTTCATGAAAGTCTGCGTGAAATCAGTTGCTGTCGCATTATACTCAATCCGGTCTGGGAACCGATTGCTTCCATTTGAATTTGCGAAGGTCGTGTTGGTCAGATTGTTTCTGTTATTGAGAACGGCGTCAATCCATATCATGTTTATGCCAGAAGTCATATTGACAATGGTGCTGTTGAACTGCTGGTTGCTTGTGCCGACAAGGTAGAACAGCGCGCCAGTGCCTCTTTCAACAAGAAGCGTGTTGCCTGTGTAGTTATGGACAGACGTAACGGTTTCAATTGCAAAACCTCGCACGTCAGTGCTGGTACTAAAGATGAGGACGTTGTTGTTTGAGATGTTATGATTGGCCGTGGCTGCTGTTGTAGCAACATAAATGCCTCGCGATGAGGCGCCGGTAACATTGACAAACACTGTGTTGTTTTCAACTAAATTGGTATTGTTAATGGTGGTTCCTGTTAATTGTATGCCGATAACACCGGTTGTACCGTTCACGCTGACATTGTTGTTTCGCGCAGTATTATTGACGGAATTAGTGTTCACAACCTGCAGGCCGATTGTGTTTGCTCCTGCGGCACGGGCCCGGATAGTGTTGTTTTCAATGAACATTCCAAAAGTTGATGAGCCGACAGCTGGCAAGGTGGATATTCCGTGGTTGCTGCCAGTGCCGTTGGTGTCTATGGTATTGTTGGCGATTGTGCTGTTTTGGGCGTTGCTGTCAAATGCAATGCCGATATTTCCGGTAGATGTTCCATTTGTGCGAATAGTGTTGCTTGCTACGTTCGCACGTCTGATATTATTAAGAAAAATACCGGTGTTGCCAGAAGTTCCATTGGTAGTTATGTTGTTATAGCGGATGATGATATCTTGATTAAAATTACCGCCGGCTGTTCGTATGCCCTGGTTTTGGATGCTTGTTCCACTTGCAAAAATGGTGTTGTTCTCTACGGTGGCGTTGATCATGCCGCCTGCTGCAAAACTTATGCCGTAATTATCATTTGTTCCAAAAGTGCTTATTGTATTGTTCGCCACTGTTGCATTTTCAAAGTTGTTGAGTGTCACGCCGGTGTTGCCTGCGCCAGAGCCGTTTGTCGTAATTGAGTTATTGAAGATGGTGACGTTGGAGAGTGAAGCAGTGATTCCTGTAATGCCTATGCCGCCGTGCGCAACTCCTGCACGCCTGCTCGCATTGCCCGTCATTATTGTGTTGTTCTCTATCAGGACAACCACCGTGTTGACGCTGAGGTCAATTCCGTCTGCACTAGCACCTCCTGTGTCGATAGTATTATTGATGATTGAGATATTCTCATTTTTGTTCGGCGCTGCGTTGCCGTCTGAGAATATGCCGTCGCTTGCTCCTCGCGTGCCGATAAAGTTGTTTACAATAGTTGTATTTCCAGAGCCGAGCCGAAAGTGAATGCCGTAATGACTGTTTCCTGCAACAGGCGAACGGACTCCTGTTTCAATGATGTTTTCTGCGATGTATGTGTGGAATATGCGCGTTTCGAGCCTTATTCCTTCATTGCTGTTGCTTGAGCCGTTTGTTTGAATGTTATTGCCGGTAATCACGGTACGGTTTATGGAATTTCCGGCCAAAGTGTCTATTAGAATTATTCCGTAGTTGACGACTGTCCCATTTGTCACTATCGTGTTATTCGCAATGATGGTGTCATGCACGTTGTTTTGCAGGTTTATTCCATAATTGTTCGAAGAACTTCCATTAGTAATTATTGTGTTGTTTGTTAAGTTGTTGTCTGAGTTATTGTTGCCTGCTGCACTGTTTATAATGTTTATTCCAAAATTGTTTGCTCCCGTTCCCTGAGTTCTTACAGTATTGTTTGCAACAGTATTATTCTTCGAACTCGTCAGCAACCTTATTCCATAATTGTCATTTGTTCCGTTTGTCTGTATTGAGTTGTTGGCGATAACACTGTGGTTCACCGAGGTGAAGTCTATACCTAATCCTGTCGCACCTGCCGCGTTGCCGTCAACTATTATGCAATTTCTGACTGTTAAGTTTGTTCTTGTAGAAGCAATTATTCCATCGCCGCCAGTTCCTCCAGTATCAAAAGTAATCGTGAATCCATCGCAGCCAAATTCAACACTGCTTGCAGTAATAGTGATACAAGTAGCAGCAGCAGAAACAGAGGTATTAAGCACATACTGGCCGCTGGAGCTTATCGTTCCACACGCGCTAACAGGAGTCGCCTGTAAAGAAAAAACAGGCTCTCGGGCATTCTCAGCAAACAAAGTTCCAGTAATCGCTGGATTGTTCAGAGCAACAAGCACGATGGCTCCGCCAAGTACAAAGAACAGAAATACAGCTATGTCATTCGGCCTCATTTTACCATGAGGGTGGCTAAACTTGTAGTTTCAATACTCCCCCTCTTTTCCAAGAACCTAAAATTGACAGCACTTTTTAAATGTTACCGGACTTAAAAATATGAAACACGAAGCGCTTAAGAGTGAATGAGCCCGCCCAGGTTCGAACTGGGGACTTGCTCGACGTCAACGAGCCGTCATA
>CAZXKS010000051.1:0-4106 GCA_964641265.1 uncultured Methanosarcinales archaeon
GTTACTGGTGCTTCTCTTGCACACGGCAGGATAGAGAAAAGCTCTCTCTGGCCGATTATTCTTGTACTTTTGTTAGTTCTTGTGGCGCTTCTTTACGTGCACGAGCAGGAAAGGCCAACAATTTTTGTTAAGCGAACCAAGATAAGGCTTTACAGGCCTGGCAAGGGCGTTAGTTATCTTACTGCGTTTTCTGATTTGAAGCAAGCCTATCTGGATATCAATAGATATCTTGAAGGTTCATATCGTGATTTTGTTGGTTCTTTATCGCGTTCTCGTTCTGTTAGGAAGGTTAAGTCTGGTGTTGATTCTTCTCGTGATTTGCTGGACGATGCCTTGCGTGATCTTAAACGTGATCTTTCGTCTGTTGGTGAGGAGTTTGCTGGTTTGTTCAGGAAGGCCTCCAGGCATTTCAAGCCATTATTGCCAGTGTATAATCGCGTTAATCGTGACTTTTCTTCTGCCTTTGGTGAGCTTTCCAGGATAACAAATATTTCTGTTGCCAAGGCGAGCGAGTTTGTTGGTGGTTTGAGCAAGTACAGGCTGGTCATGCTTGTCAGCAGGGATCTTGGACGTATTGATATTGGTCATGAGTTTGCCGGTTTGCGTCGTGAGCTCATTAAAGTTAAATCCGAATTTGTTAGAGTTTCTGAAGAGTTTATCAAGCGAAGTAGTGTTTTGTTGTCAACGTCCAAGCATACTTGGAGATATCATTATGATAGGATTGGCCGTGATCTTTCTGCCACGCTTTCAGAACTTCCTAGTGCATTGAATGCTCTGGTTAAGAGGTCAAGCAAGTATCTTTCGCAAAAGTATACCCTTGTGAAGAATGATCTTTCCGGCGTTAATCTTGCTAAAGAGTTTTCTGAACTTAAACGCGATTTTGTCAAGGCCAAGACAGATCTTAGAAAAATGCATCATGAGTTCAACAGTCATGCTCGTCATTTGGCCAAGTATTCTTCTGTTAAAGCGCGTGAGTTTGATAGAGTAAGCCGTAAGGTGGCTTCTAGAATTAAGAGAGACTTTGGAAAGATTGCCAGGCAGTGCCGTGATCTTGTCAAGCGTCTGAAGAGGGGTGCTCGCTAATGGCAGGCATAACCCGTAAGCTTCAGCGTACTCCGAAGGATCAGTATACTTTGACTATTCCGAAGACTTTAGTGCAGATTCTTGGCTGGGGTGAGAAGGATGAGGTCGAGTTTGGCTTTGAGAAGGGTAAGTTGACGCTGAAGAGAATTAAGAAGGGTGAGAAGAAGTAAGGTTGAATTCTTGTAGTGCGTGGTTGTGACCACAGCTTTTCTTTTTATAGTCTTTTCTTTTGTTTTCTGTATGGCGTTTGTTTTTCCAGAGTATCCGCCTGATTGGAATGAGATTAGGCATTACGTCTATCAGAGGGATCAGTATACTTGTCAGCGTTGTAGGGCGAAGGGTGGAAAATATGGAAATTCCGAGCTTCATTGCGCGCACATAGTGTCTTTGTCAAAAGGTGGCAATAATGAGTATTCAAATTTGGAAGCAATTTGCAGGGATTGTCATGAATCCGAGCATCCGCATCTGAAAAATGCCCGGCTTGCAAAGGAAAGAAAGAGGGCTGGATATTTTGCAAAATAAAATAAGGTGGGCCCGAGGAGATTTGAACTCCCGACCACTGGTGAACTTAGATCACTCGGTTTTTGGTGTTGTCCCGAGTGTGGTCATATAAGACCAGTGCTCTACCAGGCTAAGCTACGGACCCGTAGCTTTGTTTTCTTTTATAGGGATATTTAAAGTTATAGTTCTAACCAACTTTTTCGCGACATTGTGAGACTGAGACCTCGGAGAACGAAGTTCTCCGATGGTGCTCGGAAATGCGAAGCATTTCCGACAGAAGAGTAATTAACATGCGAACAACGTGAGCATGAATGGAATGCTTCTCGAGGCTGAACAAGGAGCGATTTGATTGAACCATGCCGAAACTTCGTTTCGGCTGGGCTTCAAAGAGCGAGCTCTTTGAAACTTTCTGAAAGTTCATGCGCCGACCGGGATTCGAACCCGGGCAACAGCCTTGGCAAGGCTGTGTCATACCGCTAGACCATCGGCGCGGTTTATTGAATTTGCAGGTTATTTGTTTAAAAATCTTACTAGACTTCTGGGAAAAGTTTGCGTGCAAGCTCCAATCTTTCGATTGTTCCCACGTCTGTCCATCTGCCGTTATAAACGTGTACTTTTAGTTTTCCTTCTTTTGCCATGTTTGGAAAGACTTGTTTTTCCATGCTTGCATTTCCTTCTGGTATTCTTTTCAAAACTTCTTTCTTCAGCAAATAAAATCCTGCTGATAGCATTCCTGGTCCTTTTTGTGCTTTTTCCGCAAAGGATTCGATGTAATTGTTCTTTATTATTAGTGCTCCTCCGTTGCTTACGTCTGGTATTTGCACTCCTGTCAGTATTCCTTCTGCGTTTTCGAGTTCTTTTTCCATTATTTTGAGGTCTGGTTCTAGCATGTTGTCGCAGTTTACCATAAAGAATTTGTCTGCGAGCATGTCTGTGGCCAGTTTTAGCGCTCCTGCCGTGCCTAGTGGTTGTTCTTCTTTTGTGTACCTTATTCTAACTTCATATTTGTTGCCGTCGCCAACGTGTTGTATAATTTTATCTCCTAAATATCCTACTGATATTATCAAGTCTGTTACGCCATTTTTTTTGAAGAAGTTTATCCAGTATTCTATCAGAGTTAGTTTGTTCAGTTTTATCAGAGGTTTTGGAATGGCATCTGTAATAGGCCTTAATCTTTCTCCTTTCCCACCTGCGAGTATGAATGCCTGCATAATGTATTCGTCGAGAAAAATTCGTATTTATTATTGTATCGCTTCTTCAAACGGTCCTACTATTGCGGTTGCGGGGTTGTTGAAGTATTTTGTTGCTACGTATTTGACTTCTGGCGCGGTTACTTGGTCTAGTTTGTCTGGGTATTCAACGTCGTAATTATAACCTAATCCTTGCATTTCGTAAAGTCCGAGATAGTTTGCTTGGTCTGTTGTTTTTTGGTGGTCTAGGAAGAAGAATCCTCGTATTTTTTGTTTTACTAGTTTCATTTCTTCTTCTGTTACGTCTTCTGTTTTTATTCGTTCGATTTGTTCTTTTATTCCATCCAGTGATGCGTTAATCACTTGTGGTCTTGATATCATTACTATTTTTACAAATCCTGTGCTTCGCACGCTTGGCGTGATTGCGTACACGCTGTACGCCAGCGCTCTTTTATCGCGTAACTCATAGAATAGTCTGCTTCCTGAGCCTGAGCCGAGTATTGCGTTTGTCATTCTTAGTCTTATGAAGTCTGGGTCTGTGGCTGGTACTAGTTGGTATCCGTATTGTATGTAGAAGCTTTCTATTGGCATGTTTTTTGTGTTGGTTGTTTCTGTTATTTTTTGTGGCAGGTCGAACACGTTTTCTTTTGGTGTTGGCCTTTTTTTCATTTTGCCAAACAGGTATCTTAGTGCTCTGAGTGTTTGTTTTTCTTTGAGGTTGCCAACTATTGATAGTATTATCTTGTTCGGTGCGTACCATGTGTGGTAGTGTTGTATGATGTCTTGTCGTGTTATTTTTTTGACAGTGTCTACGTAACCGTCAATTGGGTCTTGGTATGGGTGTCCTGCGTAGAGTGTTTTCATGAATAATTCTTCTGCTACTATGCCTGGCTGGTCTTCTTTTGATTCTAGTTCTCCGAGTATTAGTGTTCTTTCTCTTTCTATTTCTTCAGGGGTAAATGCAGGGTTTAGCATCACATCTTGTAATATATCTAGTGCGATTTTGAAGTTGTCGCTTGGCACTTCGATTACTATTTCGCTGTACTCCACATATGTTCTTGCTAGTATGCTTCCTCCTGCTGCTTCGATTTCTCGTGTGATGTCTTCTCTGGTTCGTTTTCCTGTTCCTGCAAGCAGCATTCTGTTTGTGAAGTACGAAAGTCCGTGTTTGTCTCCGTCTGCTGCTATGCTTCTATTGAGCATGAGGTCTATGGCTATCATTCCTGTGTCTGGGTTTTCTTTCAATAAAACAGTCAGCCCGTTTTCTAGTAAGTATTTGCTGCCTGCGTCTGTGTGTTCTTCGTAGCTTACGCTCGTGCATGCTGCTAAAAA
>CAZXKS010000052.1:0-4090 GCA_964641265.1 uncultured Methanosarcinales archaeon
ATGGGCACGCATATGTACTGGGTGCCTACAAACAGGATTTTCACCGAAACTCTGGTAAAGATAAAGCCGGCATTGCAGCAGGCTGGTTATGTTGGTTACATAGACCTTAACTGCATCGTCAACAGCAAGGGTATTCACCCGTTGGAATTCACGAGCAGGTTTGGTTATCCAACCATTAGCATCCAGATGGAAGGCATTCTCTCTCCCTGGGGTGAGTTTTTGCATGCGATTGCAAACCACAAGGTGTACGATTTGAAAGCAAAAAAAGGATTCCAGGTTGGTATTGTTGTTGCCTGCCCGCCGTTCCCGTTCTATGATATGGCTGCGTTCAAGAAATATGCTGAGGACGCAACAGTGTTGTTCAAGAAGCCGAACACAGATGGTGTCCATTTAGGTGATATCAAATTAGTGGATGGCGATTGGAATCTTGCCGGCTATTCTGGCTATTGTCTGGTTGTTACTGGCCATAGTTCGACGATGGAGGATGCCAGAAAGCAGGCATACAGCAGAGTTGAAAACATCATGATTCCTAATATGTTCTATCGCACTGACATCGGCATGCGCTGGATTGCGGATTCTGATAGGCTGCACACGTGGGGGTATCTGAGCTGATGGTAACTTACACGCGTATGACTGGAGAACTGGTCAGTTTTGAGGCAGCTGACAAGCTTGAATTAGAGGGCATGCTTTGTGCTCCTACAAGGTCAAAGACTTGTCTGGTGCACGTGCACGGCATGACTGACAGTTTTCACGGCATTAGTGCGGTTGACAATTTGATGCATGCTGCTTTCAGGAATGAAATGTCGTTCTTTTCTTTCAATAATCGCGGTATGGGCACAATCACGGTCTTTCAGCGCTTGAAAGAGCACCTGACGTTCCGTACTCTTGGAACGTCTTTTGAGAATTTCAAGGATTGTATTCTTGATATCGATGCTGCTTTGAAAATGCTGCGCGAGCGGGGTTACCGGAATTTTATTCTGTCCGGACACAGCACTGGGTGCCAAAAAATTGCGTATTATCTGTATCGTAGGAATCCGCGCTCGGTTAAAGGGCTGATTTTTCTTGGGCCTGTTGATGATTATAACTGGCAGATAAAGCTGCTTGGGAAGAAGAAGCACAAGGAGAGTATGCAGATTGCGCGGAAACTGGTGCGCAGCGGCAGAGGAAAAGAGTTAATGCCGCCGGAAGCCGAGCAGGCTTATTTCAGCGCGAAGAGGTATTATGATTTGTATTCTGGTGCGAGCGTTGAGGCTCAGTTGTTCAATTATGAAAGCAGATTGAAGGCGGTTTCAGGCATTAAGATTCCAATGCTGGCCGTGTTTGGCAGCAAGGAGGAATTTGCCGCCATGTCGCCGCGGAAGATGTTGAAAATATTGTCGCAGAAGTTCAAGCATCCATACTCAAAAACCGCTTTAATCCCTAAAGCAGACCATTGTTTCTGTCTGCACGAGGAAGAAGTTGAGAAGGTTGTTTCTAAGTGGTTGAGGAATTTGATGTGGTGATTAGTCGTATGTGTTTTCTCGGCGGCCTATTTCAACAACAAGGATTAACAGAGTTCCGTGATCGACTTTTAGAATAATGCGGTAATCTCCTGCGCGCAATCTGTAGAATTGTTGTCCAACAAGTTTTGTAATATGCGGTATTGGGTTGATTCTGATGCGTTCAAGCAGGGAGATAATCCGTTCTTGTATCTGTTTGTCAAGCTTTTTAAGCTGTTTTTCAGAAGTCTGGGTTAATTTTACTTCATACATTTAGAAGCCCAGTTCTTTTTTTACTTGAGCAAGAGTTT
Organism: uncultured Methanosarcinales archaeon; assembly: GCA_964641265.1. Lineage (GTDB taxonomy): Archaea > Nanobdellota > Nanobdellia > Woesearchaeales > ARS49 > CABMGU01. The sequence goes on from CAZXKS010000052.1 coordinate 1,790, forward strand.
TGGTTTTTCCTTGTCTTGCTTCCTCGAGTGATTTTTCTATATCTCTCTTTGTTTCTTCACTTAATTCTTTGGTGTCTTCAATTAAATCCCATATGACTTCTTCATAACTTTCTCTTTCGAACATTTTTCTTTTTGCAAGTTCCTTTTGCAGTTCTTTGCTTACCTGTATTGTCGTTGCCATAGTGTGTTATAGCTGGCTATAGTATTTAAATCTTTTGCTCGCCAACCAAGAAATAATTGTGCGCTTCTGTAACTTTGGCTTTTACTATTTTTCCCAGTGGTATATCCTTTCTTATCACAATCAGCCTGTATGCGTAATTTCTTCCTGAAACGCCGTCTTTGACTTTCTCGTCAATTATGATTTCTCCTTCCCATCCAAGCCATTTTTGGTTTCTTTCAAGCGCAGTTTTTTTGAGTAATTCTGTCAGCTTTCTGCTTCTTTCTTTTTTGATGTTGCCGTGTACTTGTCCCTGCATTGTTGCTGCTGTTGTTCCTGGTCTTGGCGCAAATCTTGCTATGTTTATTACATCCGGCTTTATTTCTTCTACCAATTTTAGAGTGTCTTGGAATTGTTGTTCTGTTTCTGTTGGATAGCCAACGATAATGTCTGTGCTGATCGTCATTTCTGGTATTTCTTTTCTCATTGAGTTCACGATATCAACAAAAGTTTCAACAGTATGTCCTCTCCTCATTGCTTTTAAGACTTCATTGTTTCCTGCTTGCACAGGTATGTGCAAAAACTTGAATATTTTTGGATTCTTCATTATTTCAACCAATTCATTGAGATATTTCGGTACGTGTCTTGGGTTTCCCATTCCTACTCTTATTTTGAAGTCGCCTGGAACATTCACAATTTCTTTCAACAAGTTGGCCAGATTTGTTCCTCTGTCAAACCCGTAGCAGCAGGTGTCTTGTCCTGTTATCCAGATTTCTTTGCAGCCATCTGCTACACATTTCTCTACTTCTCGCACAATTATATCCGGTGGAAAGCTGAATAAGACTCCTTTTACCAGTCTTGTGCTGCAGAACGCGCATGCATCTAAGCATCCTGAAGATATCGGAACTATTCCAACTACTGGATTCATCCGTACTCTTGGCTGCAATAGCTTGATTGGCTTCGCATGATTAAGCGCATCTGTTCTTGTATTAACTAAATTCGAGAAGTTTAGTATGTTGTGTGTGTTGATCAATCGTGCTTCAGGGTCTATACTCCTTATCGGCTCTACTATGCTTGGCGTTATGCATCCTGCAATTGCTATCTTCTTGTTTGGATAATTCTTTTTGACTAGTTTTATCTCGTCAAGCGCGTTTTTGTCTCCTTTTACTGTGCAGATGTTCAGAACTATTGTGTCTGCCTCGTCCTCTTTGTCAACCAATTCATCCTTATACTGTCCTTTGATGATTTCTGCTTCTGCGTGATTGGCAGAACATCCAAAGCTTTTGACGTGGACTTTCATATGCTGGAGTGTATATGTAGAGTTTTTAAGTGTTGCTGAGAATTATACGTGCGTGACTTCTCCGGAATATTGTTTGTAAGCCTCTTCAAAATTTCTGTGATCCTCGCTTAAGAACGCCAGAAATCTTGCTAATATCTCTCTGTTTGCTGGTGCTATTTGTGATCTTAATAAGGATGCATCGTGGAAAATTCTTCCATCCTCTGTTATCAGTGTTCTTGGTCTTGGGATTCCAGAGTGTAAATAATCCAGATTAATTGTTCTTCCGGTTTCGCTTGGAAAATCAAAGCTTGCCCCTTTTACTCTTGCTACCAGGTCAAGTTCGTATGGGCCCGTTTCGATCGTGGTGATTTTTGGCGGTATCTCAAAAATTCCCGTGCCTATGATATGGCCATTCCAGTGATCTTGTGCACCGCCTTCTACTATTGCGCGTGCAATTCCATTGCTATCAAAGAATCCAGGTTCAAATTCAGGAAGGTCTAGGCTCATCTTAATTCATTCGCTTTTGCTATTATTTCTGCAATTTTTGTATCAATTGATTTTACTGCTTGCTGTGATTCTGATGTTGCCTGCGCTCTCCATTCTTTTTGAACGTCTTCAAATCTCTTGTATGTTCCGTCTTCCTGTGCGAGCCATATGCCACGGTCTCCGCCTTTGGTTTCTAATACTAAATCTGGTCTTCCATCATTGTTCAAATCTTTTTGTTTGATTGTTTCTATTCGATTATTATGAACTATCCAATAACTAGTCAGTAAACCGCCCATTAATCCTGCTATGGTCATCCTATAGATTGCAGGTCCCATTTTACTTGCTCGCAAGCTTTCTCTCTTTTGCTTGCTCTAGGGAG
>CAZXKS010000053.1:0-3674 GCA_964641265.1 uncultured Methanosarcinales archaeon
TTCTTCATCTTTTTAATCCTTAAATTGAATAAGGTTTATAAAAGCTTTCCTTAACGAACAAAATATGAAGCTCGGAGTACTCTATTCAGGCGGCAAAGATTCAACACTGGCTTTGATTAAAGCAAAAGATTACCACGAAATAGCTTGCTTGATAAGCATTGTTTCTGAAAACCAAGAAAGCTACATGTTCCACACGCCAAACATACACATCACAAAATTACAATCAGAAGCGATGGGCATACCTCTGGTAAAGGTTGTAACCAAAGGAGAAAAGGAAAAAGAGCTTGAAGATTTAAAAAAAGCAATAATTGAAGCAAAGCAAAAGCACCAAATAGAAGGAATAGTAACAGGAGCGGTCAGATCAACATACCAGGCAAGCAGAGTACAAAAAATTTGTTACGAACTAGAATTGTGGTGCTTCAATCCATTATGGCTGAAAAATCAATTAGAATTATTGCGTGAAGTGTTGGAAAGAGGAATACACGCGATAATTTCTGGAGTTTTTGCAGAACCGTTAGATGAGAAGTACTTAGGCGCACAAATTGACGAGAAAATGATTGAGAAATTAGCAAAAGTCGCTGCATCACACCACATCTCACCCGCGGGCGAAGGAGGAGAAATAGAAACAACAGTATTGGAAGCACCAGTGTTCAAGAAGAAAATAAAGATAACAAAAAGCTCAACAAAATACTCCAAATACAGCGGAGTTTACACGATAGAAAACGCGGAGTTACAATGATATTGATAATAGACACGTGCAAGGAAACCCTAAGCGAGATGGAATTCGTAAGGCCGGTCGCTTTGCTGGTAGAGAATCACAATGTCGTGCATTGCACCAGAGTAAAACAAAGTGACATAGACGAAGCAGAAAAAATAATAATCACAGGAACGGCACTTAAAGACTTTGAATATTTGAAGCACGACTTCAGCTGGCTGTTGAAAACAGAAAAACCAGTACTTGGCATCTGCGCAGGAATGCAAGTAATAGCAAAAACATTCGGAGTACCGCTGGAAGATTTTGTAACAATAGGGCCAAGACAAGTAGAAGTAGTTGCAGAGAACAAACTTGCAACTGGAAAATTCAACGCCTACTTCCTCCACACAAAGACAGGAACTGGCGATTTCCAGACACTGGCCGTAACAGAAGGCAAGCCGTGCATGATAAAACACCCAAAGAAAGAAATATATGGATGCATATTCCACCCTGAAGTCATGAATGAAGAGATAATCAGGAGGTTTTTACAATGAAATGGGCAATTATGTTGTTAATAATACTAATGAGCTGTGCACCTGCAACACAAGAAGTAGTTACAAAGCCAGTGGTCCAACAACCCCCTGCAATAGAACCTCAGCTAGTGCAAGAACCGCAAATCCAGCCACCGGTAACACCAAAACAAACACCAATACCGGCACCACAACCAGCCCAGCAAGCTCAGCCCAAACTATCACCAGAACAGCAATGCGCCGAAGACTGCCAGACAAGCTGCGCGCAAACCGCACAAAACGCATGCACACAAACACAAAGAGCCACGTGCAGAGACATGTGCAACGACAACCCAATAATAGATCCTTCAGCCTGCACACAAGCATGCGCTTATCTAGGACAGCCAAACGTGTGCAAACAACAAATGGAACAATTCTGCAGCGCGCAATGCGTTGGGTATTGCCATTAGAACTTTAGATTAGGCCCGGCCTTCTTTCCTAACTTTTTCATCAACTTCTCAGGAGACTCTCCTTTCAACATCTTAACCATCTTCTTGGCCTGCTTGTACTGCTTGATCATATCACGAATATCACCTGTTGAGACGCCAGAACCCTTGCTGATTCGCTCAATCCTTTGCGCGTCAATAACCTCAGGATCTTCCAATTCGCCTTTTGTCATACTGTTCATAGCGTGCTTCCACTTTTTTAATTTGCCTTCCTGCACTTGCAAGGCTTCCTTAGGCATTGAAATCTGACCAAGACCAGGAATCATCTCCAAAACCTTACCTAAAGGACCCATCTTGGACATTGCTTCCATTTGACTGTAAAGGTCTAAAAGATTAAACTCGCCCTTCAAAAGCTTCTTTTCAATATCTTTAGCTTCCTCTTCTGTAATAGCTTCCTTTGCCTTTTCCAACAACGCTTCCAAGTCACCCATGCCGAGCAATCTGCCAACAAAGCCTTTGGGGTTGAATTGCTCGAAATCATCAACCTTTTCACCAACACCAATGAACTTGATTGGAGCGCTGGTAACAGCACACGCTGACAAAGCACCACCGCCCTTCGCAGTGCCGTCCATCTTAGTAACAATAACACCGGTAATTGCGCCAGCCTCGTGGAACGCTTTTGCTTGATTTTGTGCAGCCTGGCCAATGTCTGCTGAGATGACCAACAAAGATTCGTCTGGCATTGCGAGCTGGTGAATATTTTTCAACTCGCTGATTAAATCCTGCGATAAAGCATCACGACCAGCAGTATCGATTATAAGCAAGTCGAACTTTTTGAACTCTGGCTCAAAATTCTTGAAGATTTTGATCGGATCAGTCTCGCCCTTAAGAATGAAAACTGGAACATTAATCTGTTTTCCAACCTGCGCCAACTGGTCCATCGCTGCTGGCCTGTGAACGTCCAAGCCCAACAAGGCAACACGCTTGCCCCTTTTCATGAAAAACTTAGCAATCTTGCCACAAGTAGTAGTTTTACCAGAACCAAACAAGCCAACAAGCATGATTTTGTTCGGCGTTTTGTCGCCAAGATTTAATTCAGACTTCTCACCGCCCAAAAATTTCGTTAATTCGTCATAAACAATGTTGATAAGATGCTCCTTTTTTGTCAATGCGCCAGGAGTTTCCTCTTTAGTAAACCTTTCCTTAATCTTCTGAGTCAGGTCAAAAACAAGCTTAACATTAACGTCAGCTTGGAGAAGCGCCCTCTGAATGTCTTTGACTAATTCGTTGATGAGCTTTTCATCTACAAAAAGCGACTTTGCAATCTTCTGCAAAGTATTCTTCAAGCTCTCAGAAAGCTTTTCCAAAACCATACTTTACAATCTAGAAGGCGGGTTTATAAAGGTTTTTGCTAATAAACAAACGGCACAAGCCTTTTGGTAACACCCATATATTTCTGATAATTCTCACCAAACTTCCTGACCAAAAAAGCTTCCTCAACATGCATTCGATGCCAGAGGGCAGGCACCAAGATCAGCAAGATGAAAATAAAGCCTGCAAAGCTCTGAAGAGTTATGGCTGCGCCTAGCCACAAAAGCAAAATTCCGATATAAAGAGGATGCCTGACATACCTATACATGCCAGACTTCACAAGCCTGTGCTTCCTGATAGAAGCAACCTCATACGTGAAATACTTACCAAGATTGCGGCGAGCTGTGAAACGAACAACCGCGCCGAGAAGGAAAACAATCCCACCAAAAGCTGCAAGGGCATCAAAACCTGGCTTTCTATAAAGATTCTCAACAACCATCTCAATCAAAGGAATAGCCATTCCAAGAAAAATCCAAAAAACTGTAATGTCCTTCAGCCTTTTAGGACTAGCATGACTCTCTTTGGCAAATAATAATGCCAAAACAGCCAACACAACACCAACTAAAACCCAACTCATAAAAGAATGAAAAATTAAATTCTATTTAAGCTTTCTTGCTCTGAAAAGTGCACATTCCAGTCTAACAAAACTCCAAG
>CAZXKS010000054.1:0-3662 GCA_964641265.1 uncultured Methanosarcinales archaeon
GTCGGGCACCTCGGCGCCCCAGTCCCGTCGCACCGCCGCCATGAACGCGGTGAGGCTAGCCCGCGCCACGCGCTCCGGGCTCGGTCGCCACAGCGGCTCGTCCATTCCCCGCATCTTCGGCATTGGCGCAAAGCCCGCATGTACTTCCGCCGGCGCCGATCTCGCCTTGTTGGCGGTGCCAGATAATCCTACGCTATCCGCATGGCGGATGTCGTCCGGGACTGGAGCGGCGCCGAGTGGGAGCAACACGTCAAGAGGCTGTTGCGCCTGCGCCATCCGGACGGCGATTTCGTCGAGGTTCCCGCCCGAGATAGGGGCGACGGCGGCATTGAGGGTTTCTCCCGCAGCCGCGGCATAGCCTATCAGTGCTATGCGCCCGAGGAGCCGCTCTCCACCGCCCAGCTAAGGGACAAGATCCAAGAGAAAATCGGGAGAGACACCGGAAAATTCGTCGGCAACCGCGAAATCCTCGGCGCGCTCTTTCAGAACACTCGGATTGCTCACTGGATCCTCGTAGTCCCGCGCCACGTGTCGCGCGAGACGGTGGAATATGCCGAAGGCAAGACGCGTGAGGTGCGCAACCGGAAGCTCCCATATGCGACCGACGACTTCGCCATCACGGTCGAAACCGAGGCGGCGTTCGAGACCGAGCTTAGGCGGCTCAAAGAGACCGAGCGCCTCAAGTTATTGGATTTTCCGACTTACGATCCGCCCGACCTGACCGTGTTAGCCGAGTCGGCGCTGCTCGACGCCCGTTACGAGGTCGTGCCTTTTCTCGATCTGGACGGTGGGTTGGCCCGCATTGACGCGTGGCGCGACAGCGACGCCCGGACCGGCATTCGCCTGTACACCGGCCCAGGCGGAATCGGCAAGACCAGGCTGTTCCGCGAAATCTGCCGCCAGGCCGTCGGGTCCGGCTGGTGCGCCGGATTCTTGACCGACAACATAGGTGGCGCCACCGAATCGACTTGGCTAGACCTGCTGCGCCAGGAGGGCCGCTGGTTGATCGTGGCCGACTACGCGGAGGCACGGCCCGCGGAAGACCTCCGGCGACTGCTGGGGGCGGTCGCCCAGACCCGAAACGCTCCTAAGGTCCGTCTAGTTCTCTCCGCGCGCGCCGAGGCCGATTGGTGGGGCGATCTCGCCCACACGAGCGGGCCTGTCGGCGATCTCTTGAAGGGCCCGGCGACCGAACGCGATGCGGCCCCAGTTCCGAGGCTCGCTGCTATCGAGGATCGGCAAGTAACCTACATCGCGGCGGCAACGAATTTCGGAGTACGGCTGGGAGAGTCGCGCCGGACGACCGCGACGCCGGCTCCCGATCTGGCCGCGGAGCATTTCGAACTGTTCCTGTTCGTCCACATCGCGGCGCTGGCCGCCGCCCTCGGTAGTTCGGTCGACCCCAGCGATCCGGAAAGTCTTCTGTCTTGGGCGGTCGATCGCCACCGCAAGCGTTGGGGGATGCGGCTTGGCACCGACCAAAGCGCCGCCCAGGCAGCCCAGGCCTGCGCTCTATCGACGCTTGCCGGCGGTGCGGACGATCGGACGAGCGCCCGCAACTTGCTCGCTCGCGCTCCAAAGGTAAGCGCAGGACAAACAGAGGCGATCATCGACCTTCTCCGCGCGACCGAGCCCGGACCTCGATACCTTTCCGCCATGCTGCCAGACCTATTGGGAGAGCAGCTCGTGTCGGAGGAATTGCGGCGGGACGACGGGTTGCTTCCCGCGGCGCTCCAAGCGCCTGTCCACGCACAGCGCGAACAGGCGCTGAGAGTTCTCGACCGACTCGCGGCCCGGCGGCCCAACGAGGCCAGATGGTTAAACGTCGCTCTTAGCGGCCGTGCGCGTGAATTGTCCGAAGCAGCGTTTACGGTGGCCCTCCAGGCGACCGGCCCAATCGGTCGGGTGCTGGCCGATCTTCTGCACCGCGCGCCAGATCCCGACGTTGCGGCCCGGCTTCTCGAAAAGCTACCCGAGCGAACCGTCGTCTTGCGCGAGCTTGCGGCCGAAGTGACGGCGCAATGCCTCGCCGCCGCGCGCTCGGCACCGGGCGCGAGCAGCGAAGCCGGGCGCGCTAGGATCGCCGGTCTCGCCAATAACCTGGGTAATCGACTCTCGCATTTGGGTCGGCGCGAGGAGGCGCTGGCGGCGGCGCAAGAGGCGACCAGGCTTTACCGCACCCTCGCCGAGGCGCGCCCCGATGCCTTCCGTCCCGATCTCGCCAGGCCCCTCAACAACCTGGCGAACACGCTCAGAAATCTCGGGCGGCCCGAGGAGGCGCTGGCGGCGGCGCAAGAGGCGGCCGAGCATTACCGTGCCCTCGCCGAGGCGCGCGCCGATGCCTTCCGCCCCGATCTAGCCAGGTCCCTCAACAACTTGGGTACTATGCTCAGCGATCTCGGGCGGCACGAGGAGGCGCTGGCGGCGGCGCAAGAGGCGGCCGGGCTTTACCGCACCCTCGCCGAGGCGCGCCCCGATGCCTTCCGCCCCGACCTAGCCGGGTCCCTCAACAACTTGGGTTTAATGCTCGGCGATCTCGGGCGGCGCGAGGAGGCGCTGACGGCGGCGCAAGAGTCGGTCGCCATTCGTCGCACCCTCGCCGAGGCACGCCCCGATGCCTTCCGCCCCGATCTAGCCAGGTCCCTCAACAGCTTGGGTACTATGCTCAGCGATCTCGGGCGGCACGAGGAGGCGCTGGCGGCGGCGCAAGAGGCGGCCGGGCTTTACCGCACCCTCGCCGAGGCGCGCCCCGATGCCTTCCGCCCCGACCTAGCCGGGTCCCTCAACAACTTGGGTACTATCCTCAGCGATCTCGGGCGGCGCGAGGAGGCGCTGGCGGCGGCGCAAGAGGCGGCCGGGCTTTACCGCACCCTCGCCGAGGCGCGCCCCGATGCCTTCCGTCCCGATCTCGCCATGTCCCTCAACAACCTGGCGAACAGGCTCGGCAATCTCGGGCGGCGCGAGGAGGCGCTGGCGCCGGCGCAAGAGGCGGCCGGGATCTACCGCATCCTGGCCGACGCGCGCCCCGATGCCTTCCGCCCCTATCTAGCCGGGTCCCTCAGCAACTTGGGTGCCATACTCGGCGATCTCGGGCGGCGCGAGGAGGCGCTGGCGGCGGCGCAAGAGGCGGCCGAGCATTACCGTGCCCTCGCCGAGGCGCGCCGCGATGCCTTCCGCCCCGATCTCGCGAGATCGCTTTTGGTGCTGGCGCGCTGCCTCGGATCCCTCGAACGGGCGGGGGAAGCCTTGAGCACGATCAATGACGCAGTGGCTATTCTTTCGCCGGCGTTCTTGGCCCTCCCGGAAGCCCACGCGCAACTGATGGAGGCGCTGGTGAGAGATTACCTGGCAAGGGCCGAACGGGCCGGCGCGGAACCCGACCGCGCCCTGCTCCAGCCGGTCGTCGAAGCACTGAACGAGTTGCAGGCCGCGCAAGGAAAGACACCGGACTGAACAGTCGGGCGGTCGCGACGATCCCGTTTGCCATTCCCTGCATCTTCGGCATTGGCGCGGGCGCCGCAAGGCTCTAACTTTCCCATCCATGAGCCGACCCCGCAGCTTCGATCCGTCGCCGCCGGTCGAGGCCGCGTTGTGGATGGTGGGCGCGGCGCTGTTCTTCGCCGGCTTGAGCGCCGTCATCCGGCACCTGGGCGCCGAGCGCC
>CAZXKS010000055.1:0-3554 GCA_964641265.1 uncultured Methanosarcinales archaeon
AAGCATTTTTGGAGAAATGGGACTCCTATTACGAAAAAAAGTCACCAATTGTAAAAGCCATCGAGCTAGTTAACGAGCAATACTTTTCAAAATATTTTGAACGAGTTTTTAAAAAAGCATTAGGAAAACCTGTAAAGAATTTAAGCATCCTAGAACCTGGATGCGGGTCTGGGATAATGAGCGCAAGATTGGCACAGCAAGGAGCAAAAGTACACCTGCTAGACATTTCTTGCAATGCTCTGAAAACAGTGAACTGGAATTTTAGACGCAAAAAGGCCGAGCCCGCGGGTGCAATCAATGGCGATATAACCGCCATGCCAATAGCGGATAATTCTATGGATGTTGTTTGGAATCAGGGCGTAATAGAACATTTTACTGACAGAAAAATCATTGTAAAAGAAATGTTCAGGCTAGTAAAGCCAGGTGGCAAAATCATAATCTTCGTACCCGGATACATGTCGGCACTACACATGGTTTACATGACACTATCTGCATTAGGCTTAAAGAAACTCTGGCCATTTGACGACCAAGACTTTCTAAAGAAAAAAGAATTATACGAAGATTTGAAGGCAGCAGGAGCAAAAAAGATCAAAGTCAAAAGATTGCTGGGCTCATTCGGACTATCGCTTCTGGGGTATGGAGAAAAATGAAACGAGCATTAATAACAGGAATCACAGGACAGGACGGCTCTTACTTGGCTGAGCTATTGCTAGCAAAAGGGTATGAAGTATATGGCATAATTAGAAGAAGCAGCTCCTTTAACACAGGAAGGATAGAACACCTGTATCAAGACCCACATGATAATCCACGTTTAAAACTCATTTACGGCGATCTAACAGATGCAAGCGTGGTATCAAAAATACTCCGGGAAGTAAAGCCGGACGAGATCTATAACCTCGGCGCGCAAAGCCACGTACGCGTAAGCTTTGACATTCCAGAATACACTGCAGAAACAGTAGCGCTCGGCACACTAAGATTACTTGAAGCAATAAGACACGAAAACATCAAAACAAAATTCTATCAGGCATCAAGCAGCGAAATGTTTGGAAGGGTATTGCAGACGCCACAAAACGAAAACACGCCATTCAACCCAAGAAGCCCATACGCCTGCGCCAAAGTATTTGCACACGAAATAACCAAAACATACAGGGAGGCGTACAAACTGTTCGCATGCTGCGGAATACTCTTCAACCACGAAAGCCCAAGAAGAGGAGAAACATTTGTTACTAGGAAGATTACAAAGGCAGTGGCGCGGATCAAGCTAGGCAAACAAAAATACCTTTATTTAGGCAATCTTGAAGCCAAAAGAGACTGGGGGTATGCACCAGAATATGTTGAAGCAATGTGGAAAATGATGCAGCAAAATGAGCCAGATGATTATGTTATAGCAACAGGAGAAACGCACACAGTCAAAGAATTTGTAGAAGAGGCGTTCAATTTAGTTGGACTAAACTGGAAGGACCATGTAAAAATAGATCCAAAATATTACCGTCCAGCAGAGGTAGACCTGCTGCTTGGGGATTGCACAAAAGCGAAAGAAAAACTAGGGTGGGAACCAAAAGTAAAATTCAAGCAATTAGTCAAAATAATGGTAGAAGCCGATTTGGAGAAAAATGGATAAAAATAGCAGAATTTTAATAACTGGAGGAGCAGGATTTCTAGGATCGAATGTCGTTGAAGAACTTAGGAAAAGAGGATACACAAACTTAATCATCCCACGATCAAAAGAAAATGACTTGCGCACTGCAGAAGCTTGCAGAAAACTAGTAAAAAACATTGACATTGTAATACACCTTGCTGCCAAAGTTGGAGGAATAGGCTACAACATGAACAACCCAGGTGCTCTATTCTACGACAATGCTATGATGGGGATAAACTTGATTGAAGCTGCCAGGGAAGCCTGTATCAAGAAGTTTGTATGCATTGGCACAATATGCGCATATCCGAAATTTACTCCAGTGCCATTTAAAGAAGACGATTTGTGGAATGGATATCCCGAGGAAACAAACGCGCCATATGGCCTGGCAAAAAAAATGCTGCTTGTGCAGCTACAGGCTTATAGGACACAATACGGATTCAATGGAGTTTATCTGCTGCCCGTCAACCTTTATGGCCCAGGAGACAATTTCAACCCAGAAAGTTCACACGTAATTCCAGCACTCATCAAAAAAATATGTGATGCAAAGCAAAATGGAGAAGAAAAAATAACAGTATGGGGCGATGGCAGTCCAAGCAGAGAGTTTCTTTATGTAGAAGATGCAGCAAGAGGAATTGTTGACGCGATGGAAAAATATGATGGAAATGAGCCGGTGAATCTCGGATCAGGACAAGAAATAACAATCAAAGAACTGGTAAAAAAAATATGCACGATAATGAATTTTACAGGCAAAATTGAATGGGACAAATCCAAACCGAACGGCCAGCCAAAAAGATGCCTTGACGTGACACGCGCATACAGGCTTTTTGGATTCAAAGCTCAAATGCCATTTGAAGAAGGCATAAGCAAAACAGTGATGTGGTATGAACAGCAACATAACAAAACACTTTGACAAAACTGCAATACAACGTGCCAAATGGATGCAGCGACACTGGTACTATTACAAACAACTCATCAAATACTTGCGATTCATAATTCCAGAAAACAGCTCTGTTTTAGACATTGGATGCGGAACAGGAAAAATACTTGCAGCGTTAAATCCTCGAATAGGCGTAGGTATAGACACGTCGGAAGAATGCATCAAACTAGCAAAACAACAATTTCCTCACCTTACCTTTGTCCAAAACGATGCACATAACTACAAAACAAAGGAAAAATTTGACTACATCATACTTGTCAACACCGTCGGATATTTCGAAGATATCCAGCAAGTTCTAGAAAACATCAAACAAAATTGCCATGCTGGCACACGCATCGTCATAATGCACTACAATTTCCTCTGGCACCCCGTGCTTAAGTTAGGAGAAAAACTGGGTCTAAAGATGAGCGAACCAATACAAAATTGGGTATCGCCTTCGGATATGACAAATTTCATCTCACTAGCAGGCTATGACTTGATAAAATTCAGCAGCAAAATAATCATGCCGATGTGGATCCCATTTGCATCAAACCTGCTGAACAAATACATCTCAAATCTACCAGGTATGCATCTGTTAAACCTGACGCACATATATGTGGCGCGGCTGCCAATGGAGTTAAAACCTGAAGAAAGAACGTGTTCTATTATCATTCCAGCAAGAAATGAGAGAGGGAATATTGAAGCCATTGTAAAACGAACTCCTGAACTTGGCAAGCAGACAGAACTAATTTTCATCGAAGGACATTCCAAAGATGACACGTTTAGCGAAATCGCACGCGTAGCAAAAAAATACAAAAAGCGGACAATAAAATATGCCAAGCAACCGGGAATTGGAAAAGCAGATGCTGTAAGAAAAGGATTTGCGATGGCAAAAAACAACATCTTATTAATTCTTGATGCAGATATGACTGTGCCACCAGAAGAACTGACAAAATTCTATGACCTTGTTACATCTGGAAAAGGGGAATTCATCAACGG
>CAZXKS010000056.1:0-3475 GCA_964641265.1 uncultured Methanosarcinales archaeon
TCAATAAACCAACCAACAATACGCTTGTACCACGGAACGCCAGAAACACGAACAGAAACACTGCTGCTTGAGGAATATTCTCTGTTGAACGGATCTGCGTATGAAACATCAATAGAAAACTTAGGCCTGCCGGAATAAAGCTGGGCAGAACGAACATTAACATTAATCTCCTGGTCAACAGACAACTCGCCAACATCAACAAAAGCACTCGCGCCACCACCCTTCACGCTAACACTCACGTTCTGAGGCAAAGAAACACTCTCGCGAGTAAGAGTAAATGAAACTGAGAAAGGTTCGCCATAATTGACAACTTCTGGCGCATGGATGTTCTTAATAGTTATTTTTGGAACGTCAAGACGCACAAGAGTAAGAACAGCTTTTTTTACAACAGTACCAGAAGTGGCAGAAACTACAACCTCACGAGGACCAGGCTTTTCAACAAAAACCTCAAAAGAAACAGGCTGGGCAGACTTAGGAGCAAGAGAAAACTGCTGACAGCCCTCAAAACAAACAGAAACAGGAATCACACTAGCAGACTTACTCTGCACAAAACAATCAATCCTGCCAGTATCAGCCCAAATCCTATCGCTTTCCAAAGCACAAGCAAGATCCATAGTATCAGGCTTTACAACAGACAAACGCTCAATAGAAGACTCAATATCAGACAAAGAAAAAACAACATCCCACCTACCAATATCAAAAGAAGATTTAGCAGAATCATTCCTTATAGTGTAAACTTGAACAGGAATCTCGTACTGAAAGTTAGGATCCAAGTCTGCTCTAACCCTAACCTTCCAAAACACCTTGCCACTGCCATGAGGAGGAAGAACAATCTGCTGAGACTCACCATTCAAAATCTCCAAGTCAGTAACACGCGTTAAAGTCAACTCTGCACCAACATAATAATCAGCCAAGTTCTCAACATCCAACACAACACCATTATAGCTACCAAAACCAACCCTTGGACGCAAAGGAGCAACAGAAAGCTTCAACTCCAAAGGAACCTGACCTTTAGTTTGAAGTATCGCGGCAGATAACTCCAAATCATGCACTTTAACATTGACATCCCTGGCACGCCACTCAAAAACAGTAGTGGGTTCCTGCGGGTCTAAACTTTCTTTCAACTTAATATGGCCAGGATCAACCCAGCCAAACTCACCAAAAGTAGGATCAAAAGGAACCCAGCCAACACCAGGAAAATAAACTTCAGCCCAGCCATGCGCACCCCAACCCTGAGGGAATTGAGGACTGTTAGTGAAAGCAAGACCAGATATGAACCTTGCAGGAATGTTTAATGAACGAAGCATAGCGATGAACAAGCTCGTAAGCTCATCACAAACCCCATAACGATTCTGAAGCACCCAAGAAGCAGGCTGAGAAACATCAGCAGTTAATGTGGACAGGTTATAGTTCACATTATTCTTAACCCACATGGCAAGATTGCTAACAACAATGAACAAATCATCCTCGCCCTGAACAAGCAAACGCGCCTGGGCCAAGATTTTTGGATCGCTCGAATCAATGTTCTTAGTAGGTCGGGTGTATTTTTCAAAACCCTGAGGAACTTGCATAGGGAAAGGAATCTTAGCAGCAACCCTAGGAACATTATTCACCGTGTCAACTAAACTAGCGTAACGAAAAGGAATAACTCCGACATCAGGACCCCGCCACTCAAAACGAACACGATCACCAGTAACTTTGGCTTGCGGAGACGTTTTCAGCTCGCGCACAGCAACAAACTCAGAATTCTGAGGCACAAAAACAACATCAGCCTTCAAGTATTCAACAAAAGAATCAGGACCACTAGAAACAAGATTAATGCTTGAAGAAACATTCAACCTTGTCGTAACCAAACCAGCCTGAAACCAGTCAGTAGGCTGGGCAACGACGAAAGGAAGCAGTAACAGTGCAATCAAACCTAATAATATAGGCTTCGCAATTATACCAAGGGGGCCTCTACCGCCGGCCCCCTTTCGATTCCCCGCGGCCCTCATCCTATCACCGTGCCAACAAAAGATTTTCCCTCAATAGCTTTACTTAACTCACCAAGCCTTTGACCATTAACACAGATTACCCGCATCTTCCATTTCGCAGCAGCACGAGAAGCAACAGGATCAAAAGGAGTGCTTAAACCAGCAGACCATCTAGCCGAGATAAGTTTCTTATAATTTTTCCAAGAAATCTTCTTAATCGGCTTGGCGTCCTCGAACTTCTTAGGATCTTTTGTGTAAACGTAATCTGTATTACTAAGATTGAAGACTTCTTTGACATTGAATTTCCTTGCCCAGAGAACAGCATCATAATCAGTAGAACAACCAGGAAGCCAACCAGCAGCAACCAAAACCTTCCTGAAAGGCATTACCTTTGGCTCTTGCTGAATAGGAGAAGCTTTGAAAATATGGCGCACCAATTCTGCGTTTAGAACCGTTGCCTTGATAGCGATTTCATCCTGACCAGTTCTATTAATATTAAATTCCCTAGCCGCCGCAGGATACGTGCGAGCGTTAATCCCGCCACCACAAACCAGAATAAACTTGTAAGGAGCCTTGTCAATAAAAGACTTCAACCTCTTTAGAAAACCAACCTGAATCTGGCCAGGATTAATCAAGCTCCCACCGACAGACATAACCACCGTCTTTTTTGGCATAGACTTGCATGAAGCAGCATGATTTATAAAGCTTACCAGTGCAAAAAAGAGCATGAAAATACCAGTCACAATTGTCACAGGCGCACTAGGAGCAGGCAAAACCACATTTGTAAACTACGTACTAACAGCAGAACACGGACTAAAAATAGGAGTAATTGTCAATGAGTATGGAGCAGTAGGCATAGATGGAGCACTAATGATGACCACAAAAGAAAAAATAATCGAACTGCCAAACGGCTGCATATGCTGCGAAGTCAGAGGAGACCTTTTAGAAGCAGCAGAAACACTCATCAAAACAAACAAAATCGATTATTTAATTGTTGAAACATCAGGACTCGCAGAAGCAATACCAGTTGCACAAACATTCAACGTGCCACCACTACTAGAAAAAACAGAACTTGACAGTATAATCTGCGTTGCCGACGCAGAAAACTATTACGACAACCTGAAAAGAAACAAGACAGCACTCGAACAACTACAATGCGCAGACTTCGTATTATTGAACAAAATAGACCTGGTAAGCCCAAAAGAAGTGAAACAAATAAAGAAAGACATCAAACAAAAAGTGCCAAACGCACAAATAATAGAAACAACCAAAGGACAAACAAACCTGAAATTATTACTAGGCGCGAGCAAATTCAAACCAGACAGCTGGAACAGAAAAGAACACGACCACGCACACAACACAGGCATAGAAACAGCAGCGTTCACCATCGGACCAGTAGACTCTGACAAGTTCCAAACATTCTGGAAAAACCTGCCAGACAACATATTCAGAGCAAAAGGCATAGTCTGCATCAAAGAAAGCGCGCCAGGAGCTGAAGACGA
>CAZXKS010000057.1:0-3020 GCA_964641265.1 uncultured Methanosarcinales archaeon
ATTGAGCAGTACAATGCCGATTATGCTCGCAATCGAGCCAATGATGCCTTCCACTGAGAATTCTTTCAGTATGATGAGTGCAAAGAAAGTTATGGGAATTATTTCTCCATTGGTGAGTATTGCCAGAATGACGTTTTTGATTGAAGATGTTGTTTGTGTCTGGCCAAATGCTTTGAGTATGAAATATGAGCCGCCGAGAATAGCCGCACCAGCCAGTACTGGGAACAATTGTATTTTAAGATGAGCTAAGCTTGTTGGATGTAAGATAAGCATAAGGACTGAAATAGAGCCAGAGCCAAGTGCAGTCCATAGGAGTGTTGCATGAGCATCAACTTTTTTCACAACCCGTGCTCTGAACCAGAAGAATGCTAGCAGTCCCCATAGAAGCATCACGCTGAACCCTTGTGCTAAAAAGATTGGATCAAGGCGGAATGTTTCTGAAAATGAAGCAAGGCCTCCTGAACCGCCGATTGCTGCAAAAAAGAGTCCTGCGCAACCAACAATTAATCCTGTAATGAGCCATGCTAATTTTTTGCCTTTGTATGTCACATGATAAACTAGAAAATTAGCTGTTATGAAAACAATGCTTGATAGTGCAGCAAATGGATAGACGATGATTAGCTGGTTTTTGGCAAGCGCTAGAAGAACAACCCAAGTGCCTGCTGCTCCGCAGATGCCTGCAATAAATGCATCTTTAGACCAGCGTAATTTCTTTCTGCAGATTAAAGCCAGTAAAACCAGGGATAGCGCAAGAAATGTTAGTTGTACTATGCCGTTCGTTGCATAGTTATCTGCACCGCTTGAAAGCTTGTTGAAGATTCCAAAAAGCCCATATGACAAAAGTCCTAGAATGCCGTTAACGAGCCAGTTCATTAATATTCTCCTATCTTCTTCTGTTTCTTCAATCCCGCTACTTCTTTGTACGTGCTCCAGCTGTGTCTGAATAGTTCTGGGTGTTTGTCCCAGTTTTTCTTGAGGAATTGTATTGTTATTGCGTTTGCGGGGTATCCTGGCCCGCAGTCTTCGCCCACATGCTGTTTTATTTTCTCAACTTCTGCGTCTCTTGTTACTTTTGCTAGAATGGAAGCAGCTCCTACTATTAAATATTTGAAATCTGCCTTGTGTTCTGTCACTATCTTGACTTTTTTGTGCAGTAATCTCTCAGCTATATATTCGTGGTATGCTTTTGTGTTTGGGCTTGGGCAGTCTATAATTACTTTGTCCGGTTGCAGCATGTTCACAAGCTCAACAGACTTGTTTGCTTCCAGCCAGTTCAAATTGCTGCCGTTCTCTCCGCTTACGTTTGAATCTATTTCTTGTGGAGAAATTATGATTACTTGGTATTTCACTAACTTCTGCAGTTCTTTTGCTATTCTTTCTCTTTGTTTAGGTGTTAATAATTTGGAATCTTTGACTCCTAATTCTTTCAATTTACTTTCGTCTTTTTCATCTATTAGAGCTCCGCAAATCACTAGTGGTCCTAACACAGCTCCTCTTCCGGCTTCATCAATTCCGCAGACTTTCATATCAGCCATTACCTCTGCTTTCTTTAAAATCTTTGCCATAGAAATGTTTATATACACTTGTCATTAGGAAATCTATCATGTCTCGAACTAATCCAAGGCCAGAAGCTGAGGTTATTCAGTTTGTTGGTGTTAGCGTTCTTTCTGCTGAGGAGCAGGAAGTTGTTCAGCGTTTAACTACTGAGAATTATGAGAAGATTAAGCGTGAGCTTCATAATCTTACAAGTATGACCGTTCACGTGAAGTGTTATGAGAAGGAGGGCAACAGGAAGAAATATTCGATGCATGTTAAGGTTATTGCCCCCACTCATGTTTTTGACAGTTCTAATGCTGATGATTGGGAGCTTCCTAGGGCTTTGCACAAGGCTTTTACTGACATCAAGCACCAGATTCAGCATCGTTTGCATACTGATAGTACAAGGCCGGATAGGTTGTAAAATCCGTAATTCTTTCGACTGGACACTGGACAAATGCCTGCGCAGAGTATTTAAAACAAAAGCCCGATTATTATCTGAATGTTTGATATAAGCCAAATTAATTGGGCGCGTTCTAAAGTTAGGGACCTAATTCTGCCTATCGAGCCTTCTGAAGATCTAGCGTATTTTTGTGGTCTAATGGCAGGCGATGGACATATCGCGGTTAGAGAACAAAAAGCCGATTATTATCTTACAATTGAAGGGAATCCTTTTGATGAACGCGAGCTGTATTATCAGATTGTTAAACCACTTGTCAAGCAACTTTTTAACATCGATGTCACGCCTAAAATGTTTGATCACACCTTTGGTATTTGTATTCGTTCTAGAGTTCTAATCGAATATTTGACGGGTGTATTGGGACTGCCAAAAGGTCGAAAATATTCTCAACTACGAATTCCAACTTGGATTAAAAGTTCAGAAGGATTGTTAAAAGCATATATTAGAGGACTTGCCGATACAGATTTTTGTCTTTCATTGAAAAAACGGTATAAATCTCTCCCATATTATCCTGTAATCACGGGCTGTTCGGAGAGTAAAAGTTTCATGGAAGAAATAGCCCGTGCACTTGAATCGCTTGGCTTGCCGGTTTCACGGCACTTTGATTATAAGTATCCTGACAGTCGACTGAAGGCAGGCTGGTATGTTCATCAAAGAATTCATTTGAATGGTCATGAGAACCTAGTAAAATGGATGTCAATTATCGGTTTTCAAAGCCCAAA
This sequence comes from uncultured Methanosarcinales archaeon, assembly GCA_964641265.1. Classification (GTDB taxonomy): domain Archaea; phylum Nanobdellota; class Nanobdellia; order Woesearchaeales; family ARS49; genus CABMGU01. The sequence continues at coordinate 2,719 of CAZXKS010000057.1, forward strand.
ACATCTGAAAAAGTTTAGGTTGTGGCAGGACAGAAATGAAAGTACAAAGCGGTTGAAAGTTCTTGCGGCATTGAAAGAATCAAGAAAAATAAGTGGCCTGGGGAGTTCCAGCCAGGCCGTATAGCGGGGGGTGGATTTGAATTCGGCGTTCAGGCCGCTAAGCCACGAACTCCACCGAGCTATGGGTTATGAGCCCATCGGGAACTCCAGACTTCCCTACCCCGCTGTGAGTATTTGGCTCCTTCTGGTGTTTTATAAATGTTTGCTCAGAAAGTTTTAAATACGCTCTTAAGGGCATTTCT